>CANQZZ010000007.1 GCA_947628465.1 uncultured Clostridia bacterium | reverse complement strand
CAAGCAACATACACAGATGCAGTTATATCAGATATAGGTGGATTTGGTGGACTTTATGCACCACAAATTACAAACATGGAAGAACCAATTTTAGTATCCGGAACAGACGGAGTAGGAACAAAACTAAAATTGGCTTTTTTAATGGACAAGCATGACACAATTGGAGAGGATTGTGTTGCAATGTGTGCAAATGATGTAATATGTACAGGAGCAAGCCCAATGTTCTTTTTGGACTATATGGCATTAGGAAAGAATATACCAGAAAAAGTAGCAACAATAGTTGCAGGAGTAGCCGAAGGATGTAAAAAAGCAAATTGTAGTTTAATAGGTGGAGAAACAGCAGAAATGCCAGGATTTTATCCAGAAGATGAATATGATTTAGCAGGATTTTGTGTTGGAGTAGTTGATAAAAAGAAAATAATTGACAGTAAAACAATAGAAATAGGAGATAAAGTAATAGGACTTAAATCATCAGGAGTACATTCAAATGGATTTTCACTAGTTAGAAAAATATTTAATATAAATAAAGAAACAATAAATGAATATGTAGAAGATTTAGGAATGACTGTAGGGGAAGCTTTTCTTAAACCTACAAAAATATATGTAAAACCAATACTTAAATTAATAGAACAAGTAAAAGTAAAAGGAATATCACACATTACAGGTGGAGGCTTCTACGAGAATATGCCAAGAATGCTAAGAGAAGGAGTATCATTAAAAATAGATAAAAACTCTTATGAAGTACCTGCAATATTTAAATTAATACAATCTAGAGGAAATATTCCTGAAAGAGATATGTACAACACATTCAATATGGGAATAGGAATGTGCGTAATTGTACCAGAAAATGAAGTAGAAAAAACAATAAAAATCTTAAAAGAAGCAGGAGAAGAAGCATACGAAATAGGAGAGGTCGTAAAAGGAAACAAAGAAATAATAATTTAAAATTCGAGCAAAAGGGGACAGACCCCTTTTTGCTCAAATTTACTTAATAAAGGGAGGATTTTATACATGGTAAAACGTATATACGTACAAAAAAAACCAGGATTTGATGTTGAAGCAAAAGGCTTGTTGGAAGATTTAAAAGAAAACCTTTTAATGAACAATTTAGAAAATATAGAAATATTAAACAGATATGATGTCGAAGGAATAAATGAAGAAGTATTTGAAAAAGCCAAAAATACAGTGTTTTCTGAGCCTCAAGTAGACTTATGCTTTGAGGAAGAATATCCATTTAAACAAGAAGACAAAGTATTCGGTGTAGAATTTTTGCCAGGACAATTCGACCAAAGAGCAAATTCTTTGTCAGAGTGCCTTCAAATATTAACAGAAAAAACAAAACCTATAGCTAAAAGCGCAAAAATATATATTTTAAAAGGAGATTTAAGCACACAAGATGTAGATAAAATAAAATCATATATTATAAATCCAGTAGATTCTAGAGAATGTACATTAGAGAAATTACAAAGCATAAATGAAAAGCAAAAAGAGCCTGAAGATGTAAAAGTAGTAGATGGCTTTATAAATATGACAGATGAAGATGCTAAAAAATTCTATGAAAAATACGGATTTGCAATGGACATGGAAGACTTAAAATTCTGCCAAAAATATTTTAGAGACACAGAAAAAAGAGACCCTACAATTACAGAAATGAAAATGATTGATACATATTGGTCAGACCATTGTAGACACACAACTTTCTTAAGCAAACTTGAAAAGGTAGAAATAAACTATGATTTAGCAAAAAAAGTATATAATGAGTATTTAAAATCAAGAGAATTTGTATATGATAATAAAAAGGCAAAAGATATCTGTCTAATGGATGTTGCAACAATTGCAGTAAAAGAGCTTAAGAAAAAAGGAATGCTAAAAGATTTAGACGAATCAGAAGAAATAAATGCTTGTAGCATTAAAGCAGAAATATTAGTAGATGGAAATAAAGAAGAATATTTAATAATGTTCAAAAACGAAACCCATAATCATCCTACAGAGATTGAGCCTTTCGGTGGAGCAGCAACATGCTTAGGAGGAGCAATCCGTGACCCACTATCTGGAAGAGTATATGTATATCAAGCAATGCGTGTTACAGGATGTGGTGATCCAACCGTAGCCGTAAAAGACACTATGCCAAACAAATTACCACAAAGAAAACTAACTAATGAAGCAGCACGTGGATACAGTTCGTACGGAAATCAAATAGGACTTGCAACAGGAAAGGTAGAAGAAATATATCATCCAGGATATGTAGCAAAAAGGATGGAAATTGGAGCACTAGTTGGCGCAGCTCCAAAAGAAAACGTAGTAAGAAAAGTGCCAGAGCCAGGAGACGTAGTGGTATTACTTGGTGGAAAAACAGGAAGAGATGGATGTGGAGGAGCAACAGGCTCATCAAAAGCACACAACAGCTCATCACTTACAAGTTGTGGAGCAGAAGTACAAAAAGGAAATGCACCAGAAGAAAGAAAAATACAAAGACTATTTAGAAATCCAGAAGTAACAAAATTAATAAAAAGATGTAACGATTTTGGAGCAGGAGGCGTATCCGTAGCAATTGGGGAACTTGCTGACGGATTAGAAATTAATTTAGATAAGGTTCCAAAAAAATATGAAGGATTAGATGGAACAGAACTTGCAATATCAGAATCACAAGAAAGAATGGCAGTAGTAATAGAGGAAAAAGACATAGAAAAATTCCAAAAACTAGCATCATCAGAAAATATAGAATCAACAGTAGTAGCAAAAGTAACAAAAGAAGCAAGGATGAAAATGTACTGGAGAGGAAAAGTAATAGTAGACCTATCAAGAGAATTCCTAAACACAAACGGAACTGTAAAAAAAGCAAATGCAAAAATAGATAAACCAGAAGGATTAGAAGAATATTTTAATGGACAAGTAAAATTAGGCAAAAGGGAACAGACCCAAAATGCCCAAAATTGCATAAAAACAAACGGAGAGAATTGCAATAAAGTAGAACTTTGGAAAAGCGTAGTATCAGACTTAAATTGTTGCTCACAAAAAGGTTTGGTGGAAAGATTTGATAGCACAATAGGTGCAGGAACAGTATTTATGCCATTTGGTGGTAAATATCAGTTAACTCCAATCGAGTCAATGTGTGCAAAGATTCCAACATTACATGGTTATACAAATTCGGGAACAGCAATGTCTTATGGATATGATCCATACCTTTCAGAAATAAGCCCATTTCATGGAGCAGTATTTGCAGTAATTGATTCACTTACAAAATATGTAGCAGTTGGAGGAGACTATAAAAAAGCGTGGTTCACATTCCAAGAGTATTTTGAAAAATTAAGAAATGAGCCTTCAAGATGGGGAAAACCTTTAGCAGCACTTCTTGGAGCATATTTAGTGCAAGAAAAATTAGGACTTGCATCAATCGGTGGAAAGGATTCTATGTCAGGCTCATACAATGAATTAGATGTACCACCAACACTTTGCTCATTCTGCATAGGAGTAGTAGATACAAACAAAGTAGTATCAAATGAATTCAAAAAAATAGGCTCAAAAGTATATATGCTAAAGGATAAATATACGAAAGATTACATTCCAGATTTTGAAGATTTAAAAGAAAATTATGAAATAGTACACAAATTAATAGAAGAGAAAAAAGCAATATCAGTTGCTACAATAAGGCAATACGGAGTAGCAGATACTTTAAGTAAAATGTGCTTTGGTAACAAAATAGGATTTAAATTTGAAGCAGAAAAATGCTTATTTAAACCACGTTATGGCTCTTTTATAATAGAAGTGGAAGAAGAATTAAACATAGATAAATTAGAACTTTTAGGAACAACAATAAAAGAAAAGGAAATAAGAATATCAGAAAAAGAAATACTTGATTTAGAAGAGCTTATAAAAATATGGGAAGAGCCATTAGAAAAAGTATTTCCAACTAAATGCAAAAGGCGGAGCAGTAAGTAATTCAGGTAAAATAGAAAACGTATTATACAAAGGAACAAATGGAACAAATACATCATCACCATCAAATCCACATATAAAAATAGCAAAACCAAAAGTATTCATACCAGTATTTCCAGGAACAAACTGTGAATACGATTTAGCAAAAGCATTTATAGATGCAGGAGCAGACCCAAAAATTACAGTATTTAAAAACATAAAAGAAAACGATATCGAAGATTCTATAAAAGAAATGGAAAAAGCAATAAATGAAGCACAAATTATAATGCTACCAGGAGGATTCAGCGCAGGAGATGAACCAGATGGCTCAGGTAAATTTATAGCAACAGTATTTAGAAATCCAAGATTAAAAGAAGCAATACATAAACATCTAAATGAACAAGATGGATTAATGCTAGGAATATGCAACGGATTCCAAGCACTAATAAAACTAGGCTTAGTTCCTTATGGTGAAATATTAGACATGAATGGGGATATGCCAACACTAACATATAACGACATAGCAAGACACCAATCAAAACTTGTAACAACAAAAGTAGTATCAAAACTATCACCTTGGTTTAGCAAGATAAACTTAGGAGATGAGTTTGTAATTCCAATTTCACACGGAGAAGGTAAATTTGTAGCAAATGATAAAGTATTAAAAGAATTAATAGCAAACGGACAAATAGCTACACAATATGTAGACATGGAAGGAAATGCTACTTATGATATAGACTATAACCCAAATGGCTCTGTATATGCAATAGAAGGAATAACAAGCAAAGACGGAAGAATCCTTGGAAAAATGGGACACTCAGAAAGATGTTACAGAGGAAACATACTAAACGTACCAGGAAATATGGATCAAAAACTATTCGAATCAGGAGTCGAATATTATAGATAATGTCCCAAAGGGGACGTTTCTTTCTGGGACATTTTGTCCCACTTGGGACACATATTTAATATGAAGAATAATAAAAGGCATAGAGAATTTTATTTTCTCTATGCCATATTTAATATGTAATTAAATTTTATCTAACCACTATATTATAAATCTTATTCTTTACATATATTTCTTTTACAATAGTCTTTCCTTCTAATAAATTTGCAACTTCCGCGTGAGCTTTTTCTTTAACAACATCCTCTTCACTATTAAGAGCAACTTTTACAGTAGCCTTTACTTTTCCATTTAACTGAACAGGAATTTCTATTTCTGAATCTATTGTTTTTGACTCATCATATTTTGGCCAAGCAGATTCACAAATCGGCTTAAATCCTAATGATTCATTTAATTCCTCTGTAATATGAGGAGCAATAGGGTTAAGCAAAGTAAGTAATAAATGATATTCATCCTTTGTAATGCTCTTTTCATCATCAAAACTATTTGTTAAAATCATTAAGCTTGACACAGCTGTATTATATGCCATTGTACTCAAATCATTTTCTACTTTTTTAATAGTTTTATGAATAATAGGTTCTAATTTTTTAGAATAGCCTTCCCCAGAGCCTACCTTATCTTTCAAACGGATAACTTTATCTATAAAACGTTTGCAACCTCTTAAAGAATCTGTACTCCAAGGAGCATCTTGAGTATAGTCGCCCATAAACATTTCATAAATTCTTAAAGTATCTGCACCATATTCTTTTATTATATCATCTGGATTAATTACATTACCTTTAGACTTACTCATTTTTTCATTATTAGACCCCAAAACCATACCATGACTTACACGAGTCCAAATCATTTCTTTTTTAGGAACTAAACCGATGTTATATAAAAATTGAACCCAAAATCTTGCATATAGCAAATGCCTTGCAGTGTGCTCCATTCCCCCATTGTACCAGTCAACTCTATTCCAGTATTTCATTGCATCCATTGAAGCAAATTCTTTATCATTGTGAGGATCCATAAATCTTAAGAAATACCAGCTAGAACCAGCCCAGTTAGGCATAGTATCTGTTTCTCTTTTAGCCTTTCCGCCACAATGTGGGCAAGTAGTATTTACCCATGAGTCTATATTTGCAAGAGGACTTTCGCCATCTTCTGTAGGCTCATACTCAGCAACATCAGGAAGAAGTAATGGTAAATCTTTTTCATCCATTGGTTGCCATCCACATTTTTCACAATAAATCATAGGAATTGGTTCACCCCAAAATCTTTGACGTGAGAAAATCCAATCTCTCATTTTATAATTATTTACACGTCTTGCAATTCCCATATTTACTAATTTTTCAGTAATTGCCTCTTTTGCTTTTTCAACTGTAAGACCAGTAAACTCTTCAGAATTTATAAGTTTGCATCCTTTTCCCAAATAATCATATTTTTCAAATGCACTATCAGTTGTATCTCTACCATCTATAACTTGTAGCATATCTAAATTATGCTCTACAGCATATTCAAAATCTCTTTGGTCGTGACTAGGAACAGCCATAACAGCACCAGTTCCATAATCTCCTAAAACGAAATCACCAAGGAAAATAGGAACTTCTTTGCCATTAATAGGATTGATAGCCATAATTCCTTCAAGTCTGCAACCAGTTTTTCCTTTATTAAGCTCAGTTCTATCCATAGCAGACTTTTTGGAAGTTTCTTTAATATATGCATTTACTTCATCTTTATTTTTAACCCTAGGCATTAATTCTTTTATAAGTTTTCCATCTGGTGCAATAACGAAAAATGTAATACCATAAACAGTTTCAATGCAAGTTGTAAAAACAGAGAACTTACCTCCACCAACTATTTCAACATCTAATTCAACACCAGTAGATTTACCAATCCAATTAATTTGACCAAGTTTTACTCTATCTGCAAAATTAGTATCATCAAGACCTTTTAATAAATCTTCTGAATAATCACTCATTCTAAGCATCCATTGAGATTTTTCCTTTTGAACAACAGCGCTTCCACATCTCTCACAAACTCCACCTGCAGCATCCTCATTAGATAAAACGGATTTACAAGTAGGACACCAGTTAACAGGAATTGTATCTTTATATGCCATTCCGTGTTTATAGAATTGTAAGAATTGCCATTGTGTCCATTTATAATATTCTGGATCTGTTGTAGAAAATTCACGAGACCAATCAAAAGAAAAACCTAAATCCTTCATTTGCCCTTTAAAAGTTTTAATATTTTCCTTTACTGCATCCTTTGGATGAATATGATTTTTAATAGCATATTGCTCAGCAGGAGCTCCAAATGCATCCCATCCCATTGGATACAAAACGTTATATCCTTGCAGCCTCTTCATCCTTGCAAGCGCATCTTGCGCAGTATAACTTCTTACATGTCCAACATGAAGACCTGCACCTGAAGGATAAGGAAACTCTACTAATATATAATAAGGCTTTTTCTTATCACCAGTAACTGCTTTAAAAGATTGCTTTTCATCCCAATAATTTTGCCATTTTTTTTCAATTTCACTATGATTATATTCCATAAAAACCTCCAAATCATTTATTCCGTAAAATAATTATAAAAAATTATATAACAAAAATTAAAATAAATAAAGTAAAATCTATTAAATTTTAAAAATATTTGATATAATCAAAAAAATCAATCTATATAAGAAAGAAGGAATATAAATAATGAAGATAGGATTAGCATTAGCACGGTGGTGGAGTAAGAGGAGCGGCACATATTGGCGCAATAAAAGCTCTAGAAGAAAATGGAATAAAACCAGATGCTGTAGCAGGAACATCTGCAGGAAGTATGGTAGCATCTCTATACGCAATGGGATATACGACAGATGATATGTTTAAGCTATTTAACTATTTCTCAAAATCTGTTATGGCAATATCTCCCAAAGATATATGGAGTGGAATGAAAGAAGTACGAGGAATTAGATTAGGAGGAATTACTTCAAGTCATAATATAGAAATTGCAATTGATGAATCTGCAAAATTAAAAAGAATTAGAAATATTAAAGATATTAAAATGCCTATATCTATACCTACAACAGACTTAATAACAGAAAGGGAAATAATTTTTACAAATAGTGAAGAACTTCAAGGAGATGAATATATACACGATATCGAAATAGGAAAAGCAGTAAGAGCAAGCTCTACTTTCCCAGGTATGTATGCACCATTTGAATATAAACAATATCAATTCGTTGATGGTGGAATATTTGATAATCTTCCATCTTGTGAAGTTAGAAAATTAGGGGTTGATAAAGTAATTGCTATAAAATTTAAGCTAAAAAATCCTAGAAAACAAAATACAATATATAATATAGGAATGCAATCATTAGATTTAATGACTGAAAACTTAATAAGAGAATCTGTTAAAGAAAGTGATTATGTAATAGAAATAGATTTAAAAGATGTAAAACCCTTTAGTATTAGTAAATTAGAATTTGCCTACAAAGAAGGATATATGCAAACATTAAATAATATAATTGAAATAAAGAAAAAACTAAAATAAAAACACAAGAAAAACAAAACTAACATAACATGTAAAATTAGCAGAAAAAATTAGGAAAAATTTATAAAAAAGTGACAAAACATCTTGAAAAAGTTGACATAAATGTATATAATAAAGATATAAGAAGAATAATTTGGGGTATAATGTCTAAATATTAAAAATGTCATGAAAATGTAATGTTTATTTAATATAGACATAAAAATTATGCTTCCGTATATATTTTTCTTTATTAATTGTGTTTTATTTAAATTATACGAAAAAACAACTATTGACAATATTTGATAAAAATGTAAGAATAATGCTATATAAATATATAGTTTTATAGTGAATTTATTTTAGGAGGAACAAAAAATGTTTAATCGTAAAAAATTAAATGTAAAAAGAATCAGAATCAAAATGTTAGCAACATTGTTAATACTAAGTTTAACACTTGCTAATTTTGCATTGCTTCGGAACGCACATAAATAAAGCAATAGCAGCAGATGCAAGTGTACCTAATCAAATAAGCGAAACCAACATCAAAAATGTAAAGTTTGATGTCTATTTTGATGAGACAAATAGCAACGTAAAAGAAAAAACAGCTGATATAAATTCACAAGATGTAAAACTATATATATCACTAAGCGTACAAGGTGAAGGATATTTAGACAATGCACAAATTGAACTTGTAAATACAAACTTTAGATTAAAAGCAAAACCAGAACTAACAAAATTTAAATTAGATTCAATTAAAGCAGATAATGGTATATCAGTAGGATTGCCAATTATAGCAAAAAATGATGAATCATATAATTTAAATTTATTAGACATGACTAGCCAAATCAGATTAACAGGTGAATATGTTGATAATAATAGAAACGTAACAGATATTGATACAACAAGAGAAGTTAAAATAGTTTGGACTTCAAATGAATTAACTAAAGAAGATGTTGTATTAAATCAAGAAGTTATTACAAATAAAATATATAATATTGATGGAGCAGACAAAAGAGTAGTTCAAGTTTTAGTAACATCAAAAATAAAAGATAATAAAGCTCCAGTAAAATCAACTACATTAGAAATAGCAAATCCTAAAGCAGATGTTATTCCAGCAGAAGTAAAAGTTGCAGGATATAGTACAAAAGCTACTGATGGAAAAGCAAGTTTAGAATTTGTAGATGACAAATGGGTATATGATAAAGATACTGGAAAAATAAATATAGAAATAGAAAATAATTCAAACGAAGAAAATGTAATTACATGGGCAAAAAATGCAGAAGATAAATTTGTAGTTACATATATTTATGATGAAAGTGCAGATGTGCTTCCATTTACTTGTGATGCAATAGCTACAATAGATGTATATGGAAGAACAGTAGGAACAATACAAAATGAAAATAAAGTAGTTTTAGAAGAAATGGATGAGATAGGAGACATTGTAAAACTAGAAAACAATATAACAAAAAACATATATAAAGGAAAAATGTATACAGCAGAAGATACAACATATAAAGTAACTTCAAATGTATATGTACCATATAGTGAAGTAGTAAATGAAGTAGTAGTTAAAGACTTAGAAGATACATTTGTTGAAGATGAAGATACTAATTTGCAAGAAGGAATATCTACATATTATAAAGAAACAAAAATAAATAAAGCAGAAGCTTTAAAAATATTAGGAGCAGAAGGAACAATAACAGTATATAATGCGGAAAATAAAGAAACTCCAATAAAAGTAATAAATTTAGCAGAAGAAACAGATGAAGACTATTATGTAATTTCTTATGATGAAGAAATAAGCAAAATAGTAATAGAAATGAGCGAAGCAATAGAAGAA
Source organism: uncultured Clostridia bacterium (assembly GCA_947628465.1). Next base: position 19,896 of record CANQZZ010000007.1, on the reverse strand, counting down.
GGAACAATAGAAATTATAAATGAAAAAGCAATTAAAGTATTAAATACAGAAGAAATAGCTAAAGTGACAGAGTTAAAGACAAATACAGAATTAACAATATTAGATACAGCAAATAAAGAAATAGTAAAAACAGAAAGTGTAAGTACAGCAACATTAGGAGAGCCAAAAACAGAAATAAATATATCATTAGACAAAGAATCAATATCAGCATTAAGTGAAAATGAAATAAGAATAACAACAGAGTTAATGACAAAAGATGAAAGTGAAAAATTATATAAAGATCCAGTATTAAAAATAGAATTACCAAAAGAGATAACAGAAGTAGAAATAGAAAATGTAACACCAGTAGTAGGAAATGATGACATCACAGTAGAAGACTACAATATAGAAACAAATGACAATGGAAATACTGAAATAGTAATAAATATGCAAGGTGAACAAACAAAATATGATACAAAAGTAGCAAATATAGTAATAGATTTAAAAGTAAAAACAAGTGAATTTATGGCAAATAAAAATGTAGAAATAAAAGCTACATGTATTAATGATGGGGAAACAGTAGAAAAAACAGTTCCAATGAATATAGTATCAAAATCAGGATTAGTAACAAAATCTACAATTAAAGCAGGAGATGTTGCAGTAGAAAAAGTAAATCAAAATACTGTAAATATGGATGTAAAAGAGAATTCAGAAGTAGAAATTAATGCTGAAATGATAAACAACTATAACGACACATTATCAGAGACAACAATAATAGGAACTATTCCAGAGGGAGCAGTATTACAAACAGCAATAACAACAAACATAGAAGATGCAGAAGTATATTATGCAGATGATGTAAATACAGATGTAGATTCAGCAAACTGGAAAACACAAGATCAAACTTTTGATAATGTAAAAGCATTTAAAATAGTAGCAAACGATATAGAACAAGGTTTAGTAATGACAGTAAATTATAAATACAAAGTATTAACAGCAAATTCTGAAGAAAGTACAATAAAAGTAAATGGAACAGTAGGAGAAGAAGCAAAAGAAGATACATTAACATTTATAACAAATGCTACAACAGAACAAAAAACAGAACCAGAGCAAAGTGCACAAAACGTAGACATAACAATAGAACCAAAAACAATGAGTAAAACTATTTATGTAGGACAAATCCTAACATATACAATAAAAGTTACAAATAAAGGTACAGAAGCTTTGCAAAATGTATCTTTAGAATATGTTGTACCAGATAATACTGTTTTAACAGAATTGACAGATTCTCAAGGAGACTATATGGAATTTACTAAATATGAAGAAAGAGTAAAAAAATGGTCAATAGATAAGTTAGATGTAAATGAAACATTGTATAAAGAAGTAACAATAGAAGTTCAAAATGGAGCAGAAACAATTACAAACAAAGCAACTTTAAAAGATGCAGAGGAAGAAATAGCAAGTGTTACAACAGAGCCTACTGATGTAATATCAGGAGATTTAACTGTTAGGTTATCAAGAAGAGATAATATATCATTTGAATTAATAAATGGAAGCGAAATTAGATATATTGTAATTGTAACAAATAATACACAAGAGCAAATGAATAATCTAAAAGTAACTTCAAAAGTACCAGAAGGAACAGAATGGGCTGAAGATTATGAAATAAATAAAGAGTGGACATATAATGAGTACACAAAGGAATTAGAATACACAATTGATACTTTAGGAGCAAATGAAACTGAAAATATAGAGTTTGTAGTAACAGTAGGCAATGTAAATAGTAAAGATGGAAAAGTAAGAATTGATAATACTGCAGTCGTTGTTACAAATGAAGAAAAAGAATATGAATCAAATGTATTCACAAGTAATGTTTTATCTGCAAAAATAGATATAAATATGACAGCAGAACATAATGATGAATTAAATGTATGGGATAAAGTTAAATATATTATCAAAGTAACAAATATTGGTGAAAGGGATACTGTAGTTAATGTAGAAGATGCTTTACCAGATGAAATTAGAGTTGACAAAGTAACATATTATGTAGATGAAGATAATAAGACAGAAGATACAGCACCTGAGCAAGATGTAGAGATTCTACTATATAGAGTAGATGTAGGAGAAGAATTGACTATTGAAATAGAAGGTACAGTATTAGATATAGACGATAATTTAAAAACAAAACAAATTACTAATATTGCAAAAATAGATTTAGGAAATGGAGAATATTTAGAATCAAATAGCATTACAAACACAATAATAAATGATAATATATCAAATATAAATCCAGATGAAGATCCTAATAATCCTGGAACAGAACCTGGTGGCGATTCAGGTGATGATAATGGAGATGGTAACAAAGAAGGAACAAATAGTATTTCTGGATTAGTATGGATTGATAGCAATAAAGACGGAATAAGAGATGAAAATGAACAAATACTTCAAGCAGCAAGAGTAATATTATTAGATAAAGAAGGAAACAAAAAAGACGAAACTCAAACATCACTTACAGGAACATATAAATTTACTAGCGTAGAACAAGGAGAATATACAGTAGTATTTGTATATGATGAGAGTAAGTATGCAGTAACGAAATATCAAGTAGCAGGTGCAACAAATGAAACAAATTCAGATGTAATATCAAAACAAATAGAAATAAATGATGAAATTATGACAGCAGGAATAACAGATATTATAAAATTAGAAGGAAATAATATTACTAACATTGACATGGGTCTAATAGAAAATGCAAAATTTGATTTAAAATTAGACAAATATATAAGTAAAGTAGTATTAACAAACAGCAGTGGAACTAGTACTTATGAATACGAAAATACAAACCTTGCAAAAGTAGAAATATCAGCAAGAAAGATACAAGGAACAGTTTTAGTAGTAGAGTATGAGCTAAAAGTAACAAACGAAGGCGATGTTGGTGCATATGTAAAAGATATAGTAGACTATATGCCAGAAGGATTAATATTTACATCAGAAACAAATAAAGATTGGTATATGGATAATAATAAAACATTACATAGCAAAGCATTAGCAGACCAAATAATAAAACCAGGAGATACAAAAACTTTAACATTAGTATTAACAAAAACTTTGGCATCAAATAGCACAGGAACAATTGAAAATATAGGTGAAATACAAGAAAGCAGTAATTTACAAGGATTAACAGAAACAGATTCTGTAGCAGGAAACAAAAAAACCGGAGAAGACGATATTAGTAGTGCAAGCTTAATTGTATCAATAGCAACAGGTACACCATTAATGTATATTGGATTAGTAATAGGAATTACATTATTATTTAGTATAAGTATATATATAATAGACAAAAAGGTATTAAAAGAAAAAATATATTAAGAGAGGAGGACAATTAGAAATGAATAAAACATTAAAAAGATTAATATTAATACTTGCAATATTTATTCTATGTGGAATAATGCAATTTATACTAGTTCAAAAAGTTGAAGCGGCAGAAAATATGCCGTTTGCATTGAACGATGAAACAAAAATTTGGGGTGACAAAAAAGAAAAACCAGGGCAAAAAAATGATGTATATATAACATTAGAACAATTTAAGGCAGGAACTGTCCTTCATGCTCGTAATGTAGAAATATTAAGATACTCTTATACATATTGTGTTGAATATGGGCAAAAATTCTCTGCAACATATGATAAAATATATAACGATTTAAAAATAGTTGCAACATTTACTATAGATAATGGAACAGTTACTAGAACTGTAAAGGATAATAAAAATCTTCCTGGCAGCCTTAAAATTGGTACAACATCAAGCACTCAAAAAGAAATTGTTGATTTTGCAAAAGGTTTAGCATATATACTTTCATTTAGTTCAGAGGATAGATGGGATTCAGATAAAACAAGAGAAAAACAGGATATTTATCAACAAGCTCTTTGGAAATATTTACAAGATGGGTATAATAATGTTACAATTAGGAATTTCTTTTGCTTGCCTGGTAATAAAAAAACACCTCCACACAGTACGGATTCTGATAATATCTATAACAAGGCTTGTGAGGCTAAAAATGCTAGTGTTTCTTATAATGCAACAATCCATGTTATAGCTAATTTCAACACCACCAAAACTACCGATTTTAATGGTCAACAATGGATATGGCTAGTTGAGAGAGCAACATATAAAGACGATGTTCCAGTAGAACTAAATTTCACAAAGACAGATATGTCAGGAAGTAAATTAAAAAATGCTAAAATATCAGTTACAGCAAATGACAATGTTGCTTCTATTTCAGGACTAAAAAATGATGGTACGTTAACAAGTGATGCATCAGGAAATTTTGGAAATATAAAAATAACACCTAAAAGCAATACAGGAACATTTAAAATAAATGTAGAAGAAAAACAATCACCTACTGGATACAAAAATTTTGGAAATGCAACATTAACAGTAAAATATAATACAAGCACAGGAGCTGTTACAAGTATAACAAGTAGTAATACTAAAAACATCCCAAGTACTGCTAATAAAAATGTTACTGTAAAGAATCAACCATACCTACAAAGCTTAACATTATCAAAAAGTGACTCATTAACAGATAAGACTCTAAAAGATGCAACATTTAGAATAACATTAACAAATGTAGAATCAGTAAAAGGTTATTCTGGAGCTCTACAAGGAGGAAAGATAATATTAACTAAAACTACTGATGCACAAGGAAATTTAAAATTAGAAGATTTAGTATTTTCAGGAAGTTCAAATCAAATTGGAATAACAATAGAAGAAACAGGAGTACCTTCTGGAAATGGCTGTAACTATCAAGCAATTAAACCAATTACATTTAATGTTAAATATGCTATGTCAAATGGAGTTGCAACATATTCTTTAGTAAATCCACCAAGTGGAGTTACTATATCAGATAACAAAATTAGTATTACAGCTAAAGACGTACCATTAATTAACTTAAGTGGAATTGTATGGGAAGATGGTCAAACAGGAGTAAAAAATGTAGTAAGTCCAAATGGTAATAAAGATTCATCAGAGAGAGGAATCGATGGAGTTCTTGTGCAGTTATGCAAAGCTGATACAAAACAAGTAGTTGCTGAAACTTCAACTTCTGGTGGAGGACTATATAAATTCGAAAATGTAGAAAAAACAAATGCAGGTTATATAATAGTATTCAATTATGATGGAATAAATTATATAGAAACAAGAGCAAGTGGATCTACAGGAGCAGATTCAAAAGCAACAGAACAAAATAGAAGTACATTTAACAATAGATTTAAAACAATAAGTAAAAATCAGTCTAATGATGGAACACCATTAACTTATGATTATAATAATAATGTTTCTAAATTAAAAGTAAATATAGACGGAACAAATCCAGCATCTAATGACAAAGACTTTAGAATGAAAGCACAAACAGGAACATATAAAGATATAACAACAAACATAGACTGTGGACTTGTAAAGAAAGAACTAGATTTAGCATTAGGAACAGATTTAGTAAGTGCAAGATTAGAAATTAATGATAAATCATTTGAATACTCATATAACCAAGTACTAGATGGTGCTTTGGATGACGTTGGTTTAGATGAAATATTACAAGGTAAATCGTCTGAAAACTCTGAAGTAACAACATATAACTTATATTTGTATCAATCAGATTATAACTATAGAATAGCCGATTATAAAACAGATGAAACTCAAATTACTGACAAGGTAAATTCAGAAAATCCAGAAGGTGGATATAAAGCAACAGTCGGTGACGAAAATAATGATACAATAAAAGAATTAGAAGCTTATGTTAAATATAATGTTGTTTTGAAAAACAGAACATTACAAAATGCTTCTGTAGATGAATTCGTATATTATTATGATGAAGTTTATACACCAGTTAAAGAATCATTAGATAAAATAGAAGGTTATAGTTATGTTATAGATGAAAATGCTAGAAAAATAACATTTACAAGAAAAGATAATGAGTCTATAATAACAGCACCAGATTACAGAGTAATGATAGAAATAGAATTTAGAATAAACAAAGATGAAAACGGATATATCTTAGGTATAGACGAAACTCATAAAAATATTGGTGAAATTACTAGATATTCAACATATTCGGCAGATCCAACAGATCCAACAAAAGGAATAGGTTTAATTGATAGTAACTCTGCACCAGATAACGGTATAACTGATGGAAAAGTAACTCAATATGAAAATGATACGGATGAATCAGTTGGATTAAATATTTCTATCAAAAACGAAGAAAGAATTATAGAAGGAACAGTATTTGAAGATTTAAATAAAAATGCTCAAAATGATGATAATGTTCAAATCAATGATGTAATAGTACAACTTGTTGAAGTAAAGAAAATAAATGGTAAATACTATGAATATATTTGGCAAGAAGCAAGAAGTGGACGCACAATTGTAAAAACAACAGCAAGAAATGGATATAATACTACTGAGGACGATTATAAACAAATGGATAATGGAAAATACAAATTTAAAGGTTATATACCAGGTAACTATATTGTAAGATATATTTATGGTGATGGAAGCATAGAGAACTTAACAAGTGAACAATTACAAAATATACAAAAATATAATGGACAGGATTACAAATCAACAGTAGATGAAAAATATAATGAAAATTGGTATAGTGCATTAAGCTATGAAACAGGAAAATCAATAGCGAGGGATAATGAAGCAAGAAGATTAGAAGTAATGGCTTATTCAACAAGAATTGATAAAGAAATAGGTAATGCATTAGCAAATAAGAGCGCATTAGATGATACTTGGATGGCTGCAGAAACATCAAGAATTTATGTACCAATAGAAGAAGAAAATAGTAACCCTTCTCCTAATAACACAGTATTATTTGAAAATATGAATTTTGGATTAGCAAAAAGACCAGAAACAAGAATAGAATTAGAAAAACATATAACAGCATTAAGGATAAATACAAATGGAGTTGGTACACAATCAATAGTTGACGCAAGTGCAGACATTGAAAAAATTGTAAACGAAGATACTATTGAAACAAAAGGTATAACAACAGGTCTAGCAACCATAAAATCAACAAGAGAAAACAGAGGATTCTGGCAAGTAGCAACAGATATTGAAGAATTAGCACAAGGTGCTGAGTTAGAAGTAGAATATACTTATGTAATAAGAAATGACAGTGATGAAGATTACTTATCTAATACATTAGTAACAGCATTTAGAAACCAAGACACAAAACCATATAACGAAGTATTAGCAGAAGTACAAGAAACAGTAAAAGCATCAATGAAAAACGGAGCATATTCTTATGATAAGAACAATAAAAACAACATCGGAACTTATTTAGGACAATTCTACTATACAGGTAAAAAATCAGATACTGATGAGCTTGTTCCAACAAGGATAGAAGCAAATGGATTAGAAGAAGCATTAAATAATAGTTTAAGATTTGAAGAAGCAGAAGACTTTACAAAGATAAACGAGGAAGGAGAAAACAGAAAAGTATTTAATGCAGAAAGATTAGAACAAGACCAAACAATACAAGCAATCGTTCAAAATACTACATCAAGTAGTTTCTTAACACCAAAAGTAAATGATAAATATACACAAGGAGTAGATGTAGACTATAGTAAAAAGATAACATTAAGAACAATATTATCATCTACAAGCGGTGGAGAAATTGGAGCAAACTTGCCAAGCTATATAGCTGAAATAGTAGAATACACAAATGCAGCAGGTAGAAAAGATACTGAGGCAATACCAGCTAACTTAAAATATGTACATAGTCACGATACTCAGATGACAATGGCTTCGCACAACGAACGTGATGAGTTCTGGGGAGAAACAATTATTATTACAAAGCCAACTGGTGAAAATAAATTATCTCCATTACAAATAGCATTAATAACAGTAAGTAGTATAGCTGTATTAGGAGTAGGAACACTATTAATCAAAAAATATGCAGTAAAAAAATAATATCGTAAATAAATAAGAAAAAAGAGGATGAATTTCCTCTTTTTTCTTTTAAGTTATAATATTAAAAAAAGTTGTAAAATTCACGTAAAGCCAAGTTTGACGCATTATGTAAAATATGGTATAATATACATAGTAAGCTAGTAATAGCTTAACTAAATTTATTTTTTGGAGGAGTTCTATCATGGCAGAAATTGGCAAAGGCATCTTGGAGGCTATCCTCGAAGACTGTCGGAAAAAGGATGTAACACTTGAGAAGTGGCTTTGTGTAGCTCTTGAAAGGAGCAAAGACAATCCAATAATTCCCAAAAAAGAGCAAGAAAAAGAAGAAACGTTGGAACAAAAAGTTACTCATCTTTTAAAGTTGCTTTGTGTTCCAGCAAACTTACAAGGATATCACTATATCCGGTATGCAATCATCTATTCATTGGAGAATGGAAAGAAGATAAACAGGGTGACAAAAGAAGTATATCCTGAAATAGCACATGAATTTAAAACAACTCCGGCAAGAGTAGAACGTGCTATTCGGCATGCCATTGAATCATCATTCGAAAGAGTAAGCCAAGAAGCAAAGCAAGAAATTTTTGGATACATAGAGAATGATAAAATCTACAAACCCACAAGCTCAGAGTACATCTCATCATTGATTGATTATATAAGAATCAATGAAATGTAAGCTCTAATCCAAAACATAGGGTTTCCCATTTGGGAAACCCTAAAACTTTGTATATAAATAGATATAAAATTGAATATAAAATAAAAAAATACATATAATAAAATTATTGGAAGATATTGTATGAAAAAAATGATTGTGATATAATCACATTAAAATGAGGTACATTTGTCAAAACTTATAAAAGCACATATATTACGAATGAATAGAAAGGAGAATGTTATGTCAGAGTACGAAAGTTTAAAAGAGGAATTATTTAATAACAAGAAATGCGGATGGGAAACTATAAGCGATGAGGAAAAGGAAAAAATAAATATTTTTGGTGATGAATATATATATTTCCTAAACAAGGCAAAAACAGAAAGAGAAGCAGTCAGTTTTGCAAGAGAAATATTGCAAAAAAATGGTTTTGTAGATTTAAGAGAAAAAATGATTGTACAACCAGGTGACAAAGTATTCTATGTAAATAGAGAAAAAAGTATGTATATAGCTGTAATAGGAGTAGACCCATTAGAGAGTGGATTAAATATAGTAGGAGCGCATATAGACTCGCCTAGATTAGATTTAAAACCAAATCCATTATATGAAGATACAGGATTTGCATATTTAAAAACACACTACTATGGTGGAATCAAAAAATATCAATGGACAACAATTCCACTTAGCATACATGGTGTAATTGTAAAAACAAACGGACAAAAAATAGAAGTAAATATTGGAGAAGAAGAAACAGATCCAATATTTACAATAACAGACCTTTTACCACACTTAGCACAAGACCAAATGGAAAAGAAATTAAAAGATGGAATCTCAGGAGAGGATTTAAATCTTCTTATAGGAAGCATACCTTATGGCGATGAAAAGATAAGTGAAAAAGTTAAATTAAACATATTAAAAATATTAAATGAAAAATACGGAATAACAGAAAAAGATTTATTAAGCTCAGAATTGGAATTAGTACCTGCATTCAAAGCAAAAAGTCTAGGATTTGACAGAAGTATGGTAGCAGGATACGGTCAAGATGATAGAGTATGTGCATATTCAGAATTAAGAGCAATGCTAAGAGTACACAATCCTAAAAAAACAGCAGTATGCATATTATCAGATAAAGAAGAAATAGGAAGCATGGGAAATACAGGAATGGAATCACATGTATTTGATACATTCATTGCAGAATTATTAAACAAAAAAGGAGAAAATAGACCAAATCTATTAGACAAAGTATTTTGCAATTCAAGAATGCTATCAGCAGATGTAGACGCAGCTTTAGACCCAATATATGCATCAGTATCAGAAAAGAACAATGCATCATTCTTAGGTTATGGAATAGGATTTAACAAATATACAGGTGCAAGAGGAAAATCAGGAGCATCAGATGCAAACGCAGAATATGTAGCAGAAATAAGACAAATATTAGAATCAAACAATATAGCATATCAAATAGGAGAACTTGGAAAAGTAGATGTAGGAGGAGGCGGAACTATTGCATATATTCTAGCAAACAAGGGAGTAGATGTAATAGATTGCGGAGTACCAGTATTATCAATGCACTCACCATACGAAGTAACAAGTAAATTTGACATATACGAAAGCTACAGAACATACGAAGCATTTATGAAATAGGGAAAAAGGGGTCTGACCCCTTTTTCCCTACAAATTATATAAATTATTGTCTATGCATAGTTTTGCTCTTGCTGCTGTTTTTTCATCAGATGCAAGTGCATTCTCTAAAAATTCTGGATGTGCTATTAAAAACTTTCTCATAGTTTCATCAGGATTTTCGTAAAAATTCTTTAGCATTTCATATTGATTTTCATTTATTATATTCATTTTAACAGCGCTTTCAAATAAACTTTCATCTATATTTATAATAGATAAAGACTTAACATTTTCATTTTCTAATTTTTCTTTTCCACCTTGCATTCTATCTACAACAACTGTGCTCCACTTAATTTCACCATCTAAACTTTTAATTGCAGGTATCCAAGCTCTTAAATAGCTAGAAGCTTCTGTAATTAAGTCAGCTACATGTAATACTTTAGCATTTTTAACAGCAGATTTATCAATTTCATTGTCAAAAGTACTATCATTTACAACCACACTTAAATCTTTGTAAATTGTAATATGTGGTTTAGAAAGCAGATTAGCAATTATATTAGAAAAGAACCAGTCTCTTCTTTCTCCACCTGAAATATAATCTACTTCATCTACATTAATATTTTGTTTAATAAAACTAATCATTTCATCAATTACATTTTTATAAATTTCATTTTCATTGTAATGATTGAAAGTCTTTTCAAAAACTTTTTTAGGCAAAGCCTCTTTATTTCCTTTTTCAGAATCAATAAAACTTAGCAAGTTTACTGCATCTTGTTCACTTCCATAAAGAAAATGTGTGTTTATATAATATGGACCAATTTTGCCAGAAGTATACCAAAATGGCTTATTATCTGGGCAAATTCTTAAAGCATTTGTTTGAAATAAATATGATACTAAATTACTCATATCAAAACCTCCAATATATTTTTCTTAAATAATAAATCAAAAATAGAATAAAGTCAAATAAAAATCTTGAAAAAAATAATATAAAGTGATAATATTGTAAAAATGGTAAAAAAGAGGTGAAAAAATAGTGACAACATTATTAAAGAATGGCAGATTAATAGATTATAAAACGGGGACAGACGACTATTTTGATATTCTTATTGAAAATGACAAGATAAAAGAAATAGCAAAAGAAATAAACTATAAAGCAGAAAATGTTATTGATTGCACAAATTTATTTATCATACCAGGAATGATAGATATTCATTGTCATTTAAGAGAACCTGGATTTGAGCATAAAGAAACTATTGAAACAGGAATGAAAAGCGCTATAAAAGGTGGTATTACTTCTATTTGTCCAATGCCAAATACAAAACCAACTTGTGATAGTGTTTTTATTTTGCAAAAAATTCAGGAAGAAGCAAAAAGAGTAGGGCTTTGTAATGTTTTTCCTTATGCAAGTGTGACAATCGGCGAAAAAGGAGAAGAACTAACTGATTTTGAAGCCTTAAAAAAAGCAGGAGCAATAGCTTTTTCAGATGATGGAATGCCAGTTACAAGTAGTAAAATAATGAGAGATGCAATGATAAAAGCCAATGAATTAAATACTTTTGTTGCATCACATTGCGAAGACAAAGAGCTTGGAAAAGGTGCAATAAACAAAGGAAAAATTTCAGAGCAGTTAAATGTACAAGGAGTTTTTAAAGAAGCAGAAACTTTAATGGCAGCAAGAGATGTGGAAATAGCAGAAATAAACAACATACATGCACATATATGTCATATAAGTGCAAAAGAAACCGTAAGACTTATAAGAGATGCTAAAAAAAGAGGTGTAAATGTAACTTGTGAAACATGTCCACATTACTATAGCTTCACAGAAGATGAAGTATTAAAATCTGGAGTAAATGCTAAAATGAATCCTCCACTTAGAACAAGAGAAGATGTAGAAGAAATAATTAAAGCTATTCAAGATGGAACAATAGATACAATAATTACGGACCATGCACCACACGCAAAAGAAGAAAAAGAACAAGGCTTAGAAAAAGCACCAAATGGAATAATTGGATTTGAAACATTGCTTTCTGCAACAATTACAAATTTAGTAGATAAAGGATATATTTCATATTTAGATATGGTAAAATTAACAAGCTATAATGCAGCAAAATTACTTGGAATAGATAGAGGAACAATAGAGGTTGGAAAGCCTGCTGACATTACGATATTTGATCCAAATAAAGAATATATATACACTGAAGAAAGCATAGTATCAAAATCGAAAAACACACCATTTATAGGAAAAAAATTAAAGGGAGAGGTAATGTACACAATAGTAAACGGAAAAGTAGTTTACAAGGTTTAATTTAGCAAAAAAGGGACAGCCCCCTGTTTTGCCAGAAGTATAAATAAAAAGGAGAATGATAAACATGGAAAATGCAATGGACAAATTAATCAAAAGAATTAAGGAAATGGACAATCCTACAGTTATGGGATTAGACCCAAGGTATGATATGATACCAGAAAGTATTAGGTCAAAATATGACAAAAGTGTAGAAGGAGCATGCAAAGCAATAGTAGAATTTAATAAAGGATTAATAGATAGTGTATATGACATAGTGCCAGCTGTAAAACCTCAAATTGCTTTCTACGAAATGTTTGGAGTAGAAGGATTAAAGGCATTTAAAGAAACATGCAAATACGCTAAAGAAAAAGGTATGATGGTTATAGCAGATGTAAAAAGAGGAGATATAGGTTCAACAGCTGAAGGATATTCAAACGCATTTATAGGAAAAACACAAATAGCAGACGATAAAGTATCAATATACGATGTAGATTTTGTAACAGTAAATCCATATTTAGGAATAGATGGTGTAAAGCCATTTATAGATGATTGCAAGCAATATGGAAAAGGAATATTTATCTTAGTAAAAACATCAAACAAATCATCAGGAGAATTACAAGATTTAAAATTAGAAGACGGAAGAACAATATACGAAAAAGTAGCAGAATTAGTAAACTCTTGGGGAAAAGAATTAGTAGGAGAATATGGATACAGTAGCATAGGGGCAGTTGTAGGAGCAACATATCCTATTCAAATAAAACAATTAAGAGAAATTATGCCTGAAACATTTTTCTTAATACCAGGATATGGAGCACAACGGAGGAAAAGCAGAAGATATAGCATTAGGATTTAAGGATGGAGTAGGAGGAATTGTAAATGCATCAAGAAGCCTAATGGCAGCATATAAATCTGACTTATGGAAAGATAAATATTCATCTGAAGAATACGGAAAAGCAACAAGAGCAGAAGCAATAAGAATGAGGGACGAATTAAACAGCGCAATGTAATGTCCCAAAGGGGACGTTTCTTTGTGGGACATTTTGTCCCAATTGGGACACATCTTAATAATTATACGAAAATTATATAAGGAGGAACGAAATGCCAATAAAATTAAATGCTAAATTAATAAAAAAAGAACAATTAAAGCCAGATATATTTAAATTTTCTTTATCAGCAAAAGAAATTGTAGACACAGCCAAACCTGGTCAATTCATAGAAATAAGAGTTACAGATGGAATGGATCCATTTTTAAGAAGACCAATTAGCATATACAATATGGATAAAGAAAATGGAATATTAGAAATAATATTTAGAGTTCAAGGAAAAGGAACTGAAATTTTATCAAGGAAAAAAGAAGAAGATTTAGTTGATATTATAGGACCATTAGGTTATGGAACATTTAAATTTGATGGATACAAAAATATTGCAATACTTGGTGGAGGAATTGGTGTATTTCCACTATATGAGCTTGCAAAAACTGCATCTAAAAACATAGAGGTAAATACATATTTAGGCTTTAGAGACAAAGACGCAGTGTTATTAGAAGCGGAATTTAAAAATGTATCAAATAAATTAGTAATTACTACAGATGATGGAAGCTATAAAATACATGGATTTGCGATAAATGAATTAAAAAATGATTTAGAAAACAATTCTAATATAGATGCAATATTTGCGTGTGGACCACTTCCATTACTAAAATCAGCACAAAAGCTTGCAAGCGAAAAAAATATCCCATGTCAAATATCACTAGAAGAAAAGATGGGATGTGGGCTTGGAGTATGTTTAGGATGCGCAGTAGAAGTGAAAACAGGCGGATATGAACATGTATGCAAACAAGGACCAGTATTTGATAGTAGTAAAGTAATTATTTAATAAAAGATATAGAGAGATAATTATTTCATTTATATAGATAGGAGTTGAATTTATGAATACAGAAGTTAATTTTGCAGGTATTAAAATGAAAAATCCAGTAACTGTTGCATCAGGTACATTTGGATATGGTAGAGAATATAGTCAATTTTTTGATTTGAGTAAATTACGGAGGAATCATTACAAAAGGAACTTCATTAAAACCAAGAGCTGGCAACAAGCCATCTAGAATATATGAAACACCAAGTGGGATGTTAAATAGTATTGGACTTCAAAATCCAGGTGTAGAATATTTTATACAACATGATTTACCTTGGCTTAAAACCCAAAATGTTGCAATCATTGTAAATGCTTGTGGAAGCACAATAGATGATTATGTTGAAGTTTGCAAAATATTAAATAAAACAGATATAGATGGAGTAGAACTTAATTTATCTTGCCCAAATGTTAAAGCAGGGTGTCTAGCATTTGGCACAACTTATGAAGGCGTAAAAGAAGTTACAAGTAAAGTAAGGAAAGTTTTAGATAAGCCATTAATTGTAAAACTTACTCCAAATGTAACAGATATAACACTTCCTGCAAAAGCTGCAGAGGATGCTGGAGCAGATGGGGTATCATTAATAAACACATTACTTGGAATGAGCATTAATATAAATACAAGAAAGCCATATCTTGCAAACAACACAGGGGGATTATCAGGACCTTGTGTGAAACCAGTTGCAGTAAGAATGGTATATCAAGTATCTCAAGCAGTAAATATACCAGTTCTAGGAATGGGTGGAATTATAAATGGAGATGACGCAATAGAATTTATGCTTGCAGGTGCATCTGCGATATCTATAGGCGCAGGCAATTTTATAGACCCATATACTAGTGTAAATACAGTAAAAGGTATTGAAGAATATATGAAAAAGAACAATATAGAAAATATAAACGATATTGTAGGAAAAGTAGAAATGAATTAAATTTATTAAAATATAGCTTTTACAATAGATATAACATACTAAAAAAGTAAGTATAGAATTAATGTAGGTTGCCTACATTAATTTTTTTAAACTATTGACAAAGGAAAAACAAAGATGTATTATTTAAAATATAAAAATGTATAAAGAAACCGAAACATAATAATTGCAAAATATGGAATACTTAAAAGAGAACAAAATAGGTTGTTCTAACTTGAATAGTAGTGACAAAAAGAAAAAATTAAAATAAAAAAACCAAAGAAAGGGGAAAAGACAAATGCAAAAAGAAAAATTAAAAGCAAAAAGAGGTATAACCTTAATAGCATTAGTAATAACAATAATAGTAATGTTAATACTAGTAGCAGCAACAGTAACAGTAGCACTAAATGGAGGACTATTCCAGTCCGCAAAGAAAGCAACAGCAGATACAGAAGTAGCAAGAGAAGAAGAAAGTGAATTATCAAATGGTAGAGTAAAAATTGATGGCAAATGGTATGATTCAATGGAAGACTATGTAGCAGGAGTACCATCAAAAGACCAACCTTTGACAACTTATGATAAGGCAGGAAAGAAAGATGGATATTTAATAGAAAATGCAGAATTTACAGATGGAGAATATACAGCAGTAATACCAAAAGGATTTAAAATATCAGAAGAAGATGGAGAAGGAAGTATAGCAACAGGACTAGTGATAAAGGATGCAAATGAAAATGAATTTGTATGGATACCAGTAGAAGGTAATTTAACGGAATCTTATACAGTAACGATCGATAATAAAAATTATCTTGAGCCAAAAAAATTAACTGGTACTCATTCTACAACTGGATTCAAGTATGATAGTCAAGAAGAATTAAATTACTACTATGGATATACAGATGAAGGAAAACAAACACCATATTATAATTATGCAAACTTTAAATATGAAAAAGAATATAAAGAAATGGTAAGGCAAGTAAATAAATATGATGGATTTTATATAGGAAGATACGAAACAACGATAGATAATGGTAAAATAGGAAGTAAAGTAGGAACAAAAGTTTTAACGGCGGGAGATATATTAATCCAAGCACCTATTGGTGCAACAGAGACAGGAACTTGTTATTATAGATGGTGGGGATTATATGTAGAGCAAAAGAAAGCAAATGTACCGGATAATGGAAGCAATGTACAAACAGCAATGATATATGGAGTATTATGGGATAAGACAATGGATTTTATAAATGAGAAACAATCTAGTTATGGAACAACAACAGCACATTCTGAGTGGCATCAAGGTTCTTCAGTAGTAAAATCAGGAGAAAATACGGCAAGTCTTTCAACTCAAGATAAAGCCTTAAACATCTGGGATTTAGAAAGTAATGCTTATGATTGGATACAAGAGGCTAATTCTTCTGACTATCGAGTTCTACGTGGTCGGATTCTACCGAGTCAACTATTCAGCTAGTTCTCGCAACTACGACTATCCTAGCTACAACAATAGCGTCGGTGGTTCCCGCCTAGCACTTTACATCAAAAACTAGGATAATAAATTAATTTATCAAAACTACTTGCAAAAAGAAACAAAAAATGATATTATAATTTCATATTAATATTAAAATAATAGATTTAAAAAAAACCCCTTTTTTAAGGAAACTTTTTTAAATCTATTTTTGTTTAATAAATAATTTATAAATATATTCAAAAAATGGGACAAAATGTCCCAAAAAGAAACGTCCCCTTTGGGACATTAGGAGGAAGATTAATGAATACGAAGTACATTTTTGTAACAGGTGGAGTAGTATCAGGATTAGGAAAAGGAATTACTGCTGCATCACTTGGAAGACTTTTAAAGAATAGAGGATATAAAGTTACAATTCAAAAAATGGATCCATATATAAATGTTGACCCAGGAACAATGAGCCCAATTGAGCATGGTGAGGTTTTTGTAACAGATGATGGAGCAGAAACTGATTTAGATTTAGGTCATTATGAAAGATTTATAGATGAAAACCTAACTAAAAATTCTAGTGTAACTACAGGAAAAATCTATTCTAGTGTAATTGAAAAGGAAAGAAAAGGTGAGTATTTAGGTAAAACTGTACAAGTTATACCTCATATTACTAATGAAATAAAAGAAAATATTTATAGCTTTGAAAATGAAGATGTAGATATAGTAATTACTGAAATTGGAGGAACTATAGGAGATATCGAAGGTCTATCTTTTATAGAGGCTATAAGACAAGTTGGAATAGAAAAACCACAAGGAGATGTAATATATATTCATGTAACACTTCTTCCATATATTTCTGGTTCAAACGAACTTAAATCGAAACCAACACAACACTCTGTAAAAGAACTTCAATCATTAGGTATAAAGCCAGATATATTAGTTTGTAGGTCAGAGCTTCCTATAACAGATACAATGAAACAAAAAATAGCACTTTATTGTAATGTAAGACCAGAAAGTGTAATACATAATGCAACAGTAGATAATTTATATGCAGTACCTCTAATGCTTGAAGAAGAAGGCTTGACACGTGAAGTTTGTAAAGCGTTAAGATTAGATAAGATAGAGCCTCAAAATGAAGAATGGGAAAAAATGATAGAACATATAAGAAGTATAGAAGAAAAAACAGTTAAAGTTGCAATAGTAGGAAAATATGTAGCCCTTGAAGATTCTTATCTTTCAGTCGCAGAAGCTTTAAGACATGCAGGTTTTGAAAATGATGTAAAAGTAGATATTGGATTTGTAGATTCAGAAGAAATTACAGATAAGAATGCAAAAGAAAAATTAGGAAAATATGATGCACTTTTAGTTCCAGGAGGATTTGGAAATCGTGGAATAGAAGGAAAAATTGCTTGCATAAAATATGCACGAGAGAACAAAGTTCCATTTTTAGGAATATGCCTAGGAATGCAAATGGCAGTAGTAGAATTTGCAAGAGATGTATTAGGTCTAAAAGATGCAAACTCAGAAGAGTTTGATGAAAAATCACAAAATCAAGTAATACATATAATGGATGAGCAAAAAGGAATAGACAAAAAGGGCGGAACAATGAGACTTGGAAGTTATCCTTGTGTATTAAAAGAAGGAAGCCTAGCATACAAGTTATATGGAACAAAGGAAATAGCTGAAAGACATAGACATAGATATGAGTACAATAATGACTATAAAGAACAAATGGAAAAAGCCGGACTTATCTGTTCAGGAACATCGCCAGATGGAAGATTAGTAGAAATTGTAGAATTAGAAGACCATCCATTCTTTATAGCAGGACAGTTCCATCCAGAGTTTAAATCAAGACCAAATAGACCAGGTCCATTATTTAAAGGATTAATTGCAGCTGCAAAAAATAACTAGGCTACAAATTTAAATTGAAAAAAGGAACATTATAAATAATTAAATAAGTGTAAAGTGCTGCAAATATTCCCTGTAGCACTTTTCCTATTATATAAGGTTTAATAGAAATTTTTGCTTTTGATGTAATGCTTAAAATTTGAAGCGTAATAGAAATTCCTCCAAATCCTAGTAAAAATGCGCAAATAATAACATTTGTTGAAATAGATTTATTAGTAATAGAAGCAATATTACATACTCCATTTGTAAGTTCTAATAAGCCTGTAATTATTCCATTAGCATAAGATAAAGGAACACCAAATATATTAAGTATTGGCTCTATAAAATTTGAGGCAACCTCTAGGCTTCCGCTATTTTCTAATATTGATATAATTACTGAAAATAGAACTATAAAACCACCAATTAAAAAAACAGTATTAATTGCACTCATTATAGAAGTCGCCAAAACTTCGCCAAGATTAGATAAAGAGACTTTTGAAGGAAGCACGTTTGAAGTATCTTCTGGAAAATTTCCTCTTTTATTTCGGCCAGATTTCCACCATCTAAAAATAAAACCAACAGTAAGGCAGGCCAAAATGTGAGTAATGAAAAGCAAAATTCCTGTATTTGTATCTTTAAACAAACCTATTCCAACAGTTCCTATAATAAACAAAGGACCAGAATTATTAGTAAAAGCAAGAAGTCTTTCTGCTTCTATATTTGTACAAATACCTTCAGCCTTAAATTTTGAAACTATTTTTGCACCCATTGGATAACCACTAATAATTCCCATAATAAAAGGAAAAGCACCTTCACCGTGGAACATTAAAAATAGGTCTCATCAGTTTATTTAATAATTTACCTAATACCGCAACAACATTTGTATAGCCAAGAAGTTCGGTTGCAATAAAAAAAGGGAGAAGTGAAGGTACTACGGAATTTGCCCATAAAGCGAGTCCTGATTTTGCAGATGAAAGATTTGCATTTGAAAACACTAAAAGAAATATCGTGAATAAACATATACAAATAGGAATAAATAAACTTTTTAGCTTAAATACAAATATTTTCATTTTATACATATTTAGCACCTCTAATTATATATATATTAATTATTGAATAATATATAACAATAAATATTATTAATAGTGGACAAAAAGTAAAAAAAATGGTATATTCCTAAATTTGACAGTTAAATGGCAGAAAGCTTGATATTCAAGACTTCTGCCATTTTTGAAGTGCGTGTCA
>CANQZZ010000006.1 GCA_947628465.1 uncultured Clostridia bacterium | reverse complement strand
TCAGAAGCAGTAAATGCGATAAAGCAAAAACACATGTTACAAACAATTAAATATTATTTATACATTAGAAATTTAAGCGAAGAATTTGTAAGAATTGATGTAATAGAGGTATATATGAAAGACAATGAATATAAAGTAAATCATATTAAACAAGCATTTGAAGGTTAAAAATATAAAGTATATGTTTATATAAGAAAAAATTAATGATATAATAATAGTGTCCTTAAAGTGCCAATACAATACATGACCGGTAGCGTTGCGTGAAATCACTTTCCACAGTAAAATATAAATGAAAGGAAGGGTTTTATGGATAATTTAAAAGAAAAACAAATTAAAGAGGCACAAATCAGAAAGGAAATACTAAGTAAAAAATACAATCTTAAATCTGATGTGTTTAATCTTGACAAATTTAAGCAAAATGAGAAGTATGCAAAAATAATTGAAAAATGTGAAAAAGAAAATAATAGATTAGTTTATCATTGTATATTAACGTATGGACGTATATTAAATTTGTTATTTGTAAGTAAATACGAAGACGATTGGAAAAATGAAAGACCTTATGAAAGTGAAGAAAATATAACTTATGTAGTTTCATACACTTATGATTTAGAAGAAGATTTTACTGAAATAGGTGATATCTTTTTAAATAGCGAAAATGGTGATTTAATAAGAGTAAATTAAATTACTCTTATTAATATATATTATAGGGGGATAATAATGGATGTACAAAAAGAATCTATTAAAAAAAGCATGAATTATGAAAAAGATTTTTTTAATTATGATTTGAAATTGGAAATGCTGCAATATAAAAAAATAAAAGACTGTTTAGAGGATGTTTTGCAAAATATAAAATATAAATTAAGCTTAGAAGAGATATTTGATAATGAATCTAATTCACATTATTTAGAGAGATACTTGTTATTTAGAATACAAGGAGGTATTGGACTTGGATTTGATTGTGATGCGACAAAAATTGTAAAAAATTTTTATAAAAATAAATTTGGATATAATGAAGAATATACAGACACTTTGATAAGTATGCAATATATTTGGGGATTAATTATAAAAAATATATGGAAGATGGATATAGATCAAAAAATAGATGAAAAATTATATGAGCATTTTATAAATAAATATGGTTACATCATTAATAAAAATACAAATAAAAAAATACCAAGATTTGCGAAAGCACAAAGATTTATTTATGAATTAATACATCTTGAAGAAATAAAAGAAGTAATTGGAGATAAACTATATTCTAAATTTGAAGAATATGCACATTTTTATCATACAATAGGAAACATTTCACCATGTCCAGAATCACCATTTAATAAGCAAAAAGGATTTGCAAGATATTGCTATGATAGACTAGATTTATTTATAACAAAAGAAAATTTTAAAAAGAATAAAGACTGGATTAAATGGTTTGAGAAAAATCAAAAAGTATATCATTTAGAGAATTTTATAAACAATGATTTAGGGACTGAATTTTTAGAATTAATTAAAGATATAGAAAAACGAAAAAGTAAAAATATTGAAATTAGTAATTCAGAAATTGAAAATGTGAAAGAACAATGCTGTAATTATATTGATAAAGTTATTAATATTATAAAAGAAAGAAGAGATTTTTTAGAAAAAATTTAAACATGATTAACCTTACATTTTTGTAAGGTTATTTTTTATAGCTTTGTGGTATAATGCTTAAAAAGGGGTAATTTTATGCAAAAAATATTAATTGTTGAAGATGATGAAAAATTAAGATGTGAATTGCAAATTTTTTTAAACAAACATGGATATAAAGCGGAGTTGATAAAGAAATTTGATAATATATTACAAGATATTTTAGATATAAATCCAAACCTAATACTACTTGATATAAATTTACCAGGAGCAGATGGAGAATATATATGCAAAGAAATAAGGAAAAAATCAAACGTTCCAATAATTATTATAACAAGTAGAGATAATGAAATAGATGAGCTACTTTGTATAAATTATGGAGCGGACCATTACATTACAAAACCATTTAATATCCAAATATTACTTGCGAAGATAGGAACATTATTAAAAAGAAGTGATATGGGAACTTATCAAGATAAAATTGATGCACAGGATTTTATTATTAACTTGTCAAATAGTACAATTTCAAGAGATGGCAGGCAAATAGAACTGACAAAAAACGAATTAAAAATATTAAAATATTTAACAGAAAAAAGAAATAGAATAGTTGCAAGAGAAGAAATTATGGATTTTCTTTGGGAAAGTGAAAGTTTCATAGATGATAATACACTAACAGTAAATATAACAAGATTAAGAAACAAATTAGAAGAATTAAATTTAAAAGAATTGTTAGAAACGAAGAGAGGACAAGGCTACATTTTAAAAACTTTTTCTGCAAAATGAAAGGAGAATAATTTAAAATGAAAATAAGTAGTTTTCTAAAAGATAAATTACCACAAATAAGTTTACTATTCTTTGGGTTGCTCACTATCGAAATATTTTTAGCAGCATACCCATTTGGAACTTTTGTAAAAATATATATTGCTGTATCAATACTAATACTGGATTTTATTTCCATCTTAATTGAATTTTTATCTAAAAATAAATTCTATAAAAATACAGAAAATATGCTAGATGAATTAGATGATAAATATTTGCTAGCTGAAGTAATTGAAAAACCAAACTTTTCGGAAGGGAAATTCTTAAAAGACATATTAGAACAAACAGACAAATCTATGATTGAAAATGTTAATAAATATAAGTATTGGGCTGAAGACTATAAAGAATATATTGAAATGTGGATTCACGAAGTAAAAATACCAATTGCTAGTCGGCAAAATGATTATTGAAAACAATAAAACTGAGGTCACAAAAAGCATTGATGAAGAATTAGACAAAATAGAAAACTATGTAGAACAAGCCTTGTTTTATGCTAGAAGCAACACTGCTAATCAAGATTATTATATAAAAAAGAATAATTTAAAAGATATTGTAAATGAGATAATTAGAAAAAATAAAACCGTTTTAATTAATGAAAAAATAAAAATCAATATACATGATTTAGATGTAGAAGTTAATACAGATAGTAAATGGGTTATATTTATTATAAATCAGATCATTCAAAATAGTATTAAATATAGAAAACAAGACGAGTTATCTGAAATTGAAATATATTCAAAAGCAGGAAAAGAAAATGTAATTTTATACATAAAAGATAACGGGATTGGAATAAAAAAAGAAGAAGTTAAAAGAGTATTTGATAAAGGATTTACAGGAGCAAATGGCAGATTATCAAACAAAAAGTCTACAGGAATAGGACTATATTTATGCAAAAAATTATGCGATAAATTAGGAATAGGAATAGAATTAAGGTCTATTGTAAATAAGCAAACAGAAGTAAAATTAATTTTTCCACAAAACAGCTATACTATATTATAAGAAATAGGGAAAAAGGGGCCTGGCCCCTTTTTCCCTAGAACCTTGCAAAAATGTAAGGGAGATGTAATGTAAATCGATGGCAAGTAAAAACAATAGATGCTAAAATTTAAGTTAGATGAAGGGAGCATATATTATGGAAAATATTTTAGAGGTTAAACAAATAGAAAAATACTATGGAAACAAATCTAACTTGACGAAAGCATTAGATGGTATAAGTTTTAATGTTGAAAAGGGAGAATTCCTTGGAATTATGGGTGCATCAGGCTCTGGGAAAACTACTCTTTTAAATTGTATATCTACAATAGATAGAGTAACTAGTGGTCATATTTTAGTAGATGGATTAGACATTACAAAATTAAGAGGCAATAAATTAAATAAATTTAGGAGAGAGGAATTGGGTTTTATTTTTCAAGATTTTAATTTATTAGACACACTAACTTGCTACGAAAATATTGCCTTAGCATTAACAATTCAAAGAGTAAATGCAAAAGAAATTAATAAAAGAGTAAATGAGATTGCACAAAAATTAGAAATAAAAGATATTCTAAAAAAATATCCATACCAAATATCTGGAGGACAAAAGCAAAGAGTCGCTTCTGGAAGGGCGATTATTACAAATCCTAAACTCGTTTTAGCTGATGAACCAACTCGGAGCATTAGATTCAAAATCTAGTCGAAAGCTATTAGAAAGTTTTGAATTTTTAAATCAAAAACTAAATTCAACAATATTAATGGTAACTCACGATGCTTTTACAGCTTCTTATGCAAATAGGATTCTGTTTATTAAAGATGGAAAAATCTTCAATGAATTGTTTAAAGGTGATGATACGCGAAAACAATTTTTTGAAAAAATAATAGAGGTCCAAACACTTCTCGGAGGTGACGCAAGTGATGTTATTTAAGTTATCATTTAAAAATATGGCTAGAAGTATAAAAGATTACAGCATATATTTTTTAACATTAGTTTTAGGAATAGCAATCTTTTATATGTTTAATTCTCTAGACAGTCAGCAAGCAATGCTAGAAGTATCTCAGTCTACAAGGGAAATTATAAAACTTATGATAAGTATGCTTGGAGTAGTATCGGTATTTGTATCAGTTGTATTAGGACTTCTTATAGTATACGCAAATAATTTTTTGATAAATCGAAGGAAAAAAGAATTTGGAATGTATATGATGCTTCGGAATGGGGAAATGGCAAATTTCAAAAATTATACTTTTAGAAACAGTATTTGTAGGTATTATTTCTTTAGGGATAGGACTTGTAGTTGGTATATTTGCATCACAATTTATGTCTATACTAGTTGCAAAAATGTTTGAAGCAGATATGACTAAATTTCAATTTGTATTTTCAAAAGATGCTTGTATAAAAACTTGTATTTATTTTGCAGTAATGTATTTAGCAGTAATAATTTTTAGTGCATTTACAATCTCAAAATATAAACTAATAAATTTATTAAATGCAATGAAGAAAAATGAAAAAGTTAAAATAAGAAATCCATTTTTAGCGATTATTGTATTTGCAATAGGTGCAAGCATTTTAGGTTATGCTTACTATATCGTAACTGCAAAATCAAATACAATAAATGATGCAGGCAAATTTGTAAAAATATTCCTTATGGGAACTGTTGGAACACTTGCAATTTTCTGGTCATTATCAGGATTTATTTTAATTATGATACAAAAGATGAAGAAAATATACTTGAAAGATACTAATATGTTTGTACTAAGACAAATTAATAATAAAATTAACACAACAGTTATTTCTATGAGTGTAATTTGTATAATGCTATTTATGACAATTACAATTCTTTCTTCAAGTTTATCTTTAAGAAACTCAATGCAAAAAGACTTAATAGAAATGACGCCAGTAGATATCAATTTAGAAAAAGAAGCTTATATAAAAGAAACTTATACAAATGCATATAATTTGGAAATAGAAGTACAAGCAACCAAAGAGCAAAGAGAAGACTCTAGAATACCTATATCAGAAACTTTAAAAAACAATGGACTTGATATGAATTTATTAAAAGATATTGTTGACATACCAATATATGCAAGTGAGGACTTAACCCTAAAAGACTTTTTGTCAGATGAATTTGCAGAAATTCATAATAAGTATCCTTTCCTTATATATAGTTCACCTGAAAAGATTATAAAAATATCAGACTATAATAAAATTGCAGAATTATATAAAATAGAGAAATATACTTTAGAAGATGACGAATATATTATGCTTTGCGATTTTGACAATCAAGAAATGATAAGGAATAGAGTATTAGAAGATGGAAATAATACTTTGAAAATTGCAGGAAAAGAGTATAAAACAAAATACAACGAATGCAAAGAAGGCTTTGTTGATATGTCAACAAGTCATACAAACACAGGAATTTTAATAGTACCAGACAGTTGCAATTTAAGCAAAGAAATGCAACAAAAATGGTTTTTAGTTGCTAACTATAATGCGAAAGGTGATAAAGAAAAAGAAGAAATTGAAGAAATTTTTGCAGAGAATAGTTCTAGTCTTATTCAAAATTTAGATAAAAAGGGAATAGAGTTGAATGGCGCAACAAGAATTACATTAGTTGAATCAAGCCTTGGACTAACAACAATTATAATATTTATAGCAATTTATTTAGGACTAATATTTTTAATTGCAAGTTCAGTTATTTTAGCATTGAAACAATTAACTGAAAGCACAGACAACAGACAAAGATATACAATATTACGAAAAATTGGCTGTGATGAAAAAATGATAAATAAAGCATTGTTTAAGCAAATAGGAATATTCTTTGGCATGCCACTTGCTTTAGCTATAATTCACTCTATATTTGGAGTAAAATTTGCATTAAATGTTTTATCAGGCATTACAAAAACAGAAGATTTAATACCTTCAATTATAGTTACTATAATTGTTATAGGAGTAATTTACGGTGCATATTTTATCGCAACATATTTTGAAAGTAAAAATATTATTAAAGAAGATTAATAATTTATAGAAGACTTTTTTACTTATATGTTCCATATTAACATCTTTTGGTATATAATGAAGTGGCAAGGGGGAATAAATATGAGTATAGAAAGTTATAAAAATAAAAAATGTTTAATTATATATTTTTCCAGAGCAGACGAAAACTATAATGTAGGATATATTGAAAAGGGAAACACAGAAAAAGTTGCAGAGTATATTAAAGATTTTATAGATGTAGATTTATTTAAAGTAGAAGGTGTAAAAGGATATTCACCTAAATATAGTGTTTGCATAAAGGAAGCGAGGAAAAGACAAAATTTAGATGAAGATTTAGAATTAAAAGAATATTTAGATGATATATCTAAATATGATGTTATATTCATAGGCTCACCAGTATATTGGGGACTTATGCCTCAAGAGCTGGTTGTACAACTAAGAAGATTAAATTTTACAGGAAAAACAGTTAAAATATTTACAACACATGAGGGCTCAGGACTTGCCTCTATACCAGCACAAGTAAAAAGAGTTTGTAAAGGAGCAAAGATATTAGATTATAACTTAGCGATAACTGGCAGCAAAGTAGATATTTCAAAGAATAAGGTAGAAAATTGGCTTTAATAGAGATTAATAAACAAATCAAATATATGTGGATTTTAGTAGCGTGCATTTGTGTATTAGGTTATGTGTAATATAGAAAATTTGACTTTTTAAATAAAATATAGTACAATCTATAAGGTTGTAACATTTTTGTTGCACCTTTGAAATTTTTTTCGGAGGTGCAAACCTCCGAAATAATTATTTGGAGGGTAAAAATTATGATTAAAAAACAGAAAAAAAAGAATACTGAAATTGAAACAACTTTTCCGCCTGCACAAGAAATACTTGCAAAGACCGCGAAAAATTGGTCCACGAAAACTGCTGAAAAAATTCTTGTTGAAATTCAGAAGAGAAGTTCTGCAGGTGAACGGTATGTTTGGTTTTTTAATTCTACCATTTCAAAGCAAACGTGCGAAGAACTTCGTGAGAAGGGATATCATGTTTATGTTTCTAATGAACGTGGTGGAGCACCTTGTTTTAAAATTTCGTGGTAATCTTTTTCCAGTGTCATCGAAAGATGACACTGGTTTTTTATTTAATAGTTTGTTTGTGAATGCGTTATCATTGCAACACATATTTGCTCAAATGTAATATTAATATCTCTATTGATTTTTGGCGTTTCATATTCAAGGTTACCACTAAACCATTCTGGCATTTGCAAATTTATTGTATCGAATTTCTTTGTTACTTCATCGCTATGTGCAAATAATTCATTGAAAAAAGTTTTTTCATTTTTGTTAGTTCCATCATAGTCTTTTAGTTTTGAAATTTTAAAAGATCTTGATGGTGTTCTATTAAATCTAAGATTAATTGCTTCTTTAATTTTTTCAATTTTCAAATATCCTTTATTAGCTAAATATATAACTAATGATAGAATATCTACGTCCTCAGTATATCCCCTATATATTTGTCCAACTTCTGCACTATTTAAATGGTTTGGTGGGTAACTTTCATAGTCAATGGAGTCCAACATTGAATCTTTTCCATATTTATTCCACAAAAAATATGTTACTACAATAAAAATAATATCAATAATAATTATTACCATTTACTCAAATTTCTCCATTCTTTCTTTTTCTTTCATTTTCATCTGAAAAAAAGTTATAAATTTAAAAAAAGTATTAACAAAATATTTTCGTTAATACTATTTCGCATTTTATTCTTTTTTGGTCGGGGTGACACGGATCGAACGTGCGACCTCATGGTCCCAAACCACGCGCTCTACCAACTGAGCCACACCCCGAAATATTAGTTTAAATTTTAAATGCTTATAAATAATAACATATTTTATGCTGATATGCAAGAGTTTTTATAAAAAAATATGTTATAATATACCAAGGAGGTATAAAATATGTCAGAAGAAAATTCTATAATTAGTAACCTTTTAAAACAAAAAGAAAATATTACCGAGCAACTGAAATTACTTCGAAAAAACAGAAATGTTCCAGAAGTACAAGAATATATTGACACACTATATAATCATAAAAATTCATCTAATTATTTAAAATATCTTATTGATAAATATTATTACAATAAGAAAAATCTAATAAAACCTGAAAAGAATGGTTTAGAAAATATGGGGAAACTGATTTTAAAATAGTTTTGTATATTTTAAAATTGCCTCTAATATAATTTTGACAAACCTATAAAAATAAGTAGCAACCCAGATATTATAGACCATATATTATCAGGTATATTTGTAATACTTTTCAATTTAATTCCTAAAAACAAACCACAAGATAGAAAAACTAACTGAAAAATAGAAACTAGCAAAGGAAACACAAATGAAGTAATACCAAGCATTGCATTTCCTAATCCTATACAAAAACAATCTAAAGATAGAGCAATTCCAAGATATAGAGCTTCTTTTGCATCTATTTTTTTTGAGTTATCTAAATCTGAATTTATAGGATTTTTAATAATTTGAATAGTTATTCCAAAAGGTTTTATAAAAAAGCTATACATTTTTCCTTGCTTATTAAATTCATTATAATAAGTTTGATTAGTTTTTTTAAACGACTGAAAAATAATAAATATTCCCATAAAAATTAACATTAAAAATCCAATAATATTGCAAACTAAATTTGGCAGAAAAGAACTTATAAAATTTCCGATACTTATAGACATTGTTGAAACACATAATGATATTATAAATAGTATTAATTTAGCCGAAAAAGTTATTTTAGTATTTTTAATACCGTAAGTTATACCAATACCCAAAGAATCTATACTAGAAGAAATAGCTGAAATCAAGCAAGCATAAAACATAGTTCACCTCCAAATGTATACATAATATATTATGATTTATATTAAATGAAGGTGAGATATATTGATAATACTTTAGTTTAATAGTATAATTATGAAGAATAGAAGGGAAGAGTAATGATGGAATTAATACAAGTTGGTAAAAAAACATATTACATAAAAAATCCTACTAACATAGGGATATACAAAGTAGATGATAAAAATGTATATTTAATTGATTCTGGAAATGATAAAGATGCAGGTAAAAAAATATTAAAAATAATTACAGAACAAGGCTGGACAGTAAAAGGTATTATAAATACGCACTCTAATGCAGACCATATTGGAGGTAATAAAGTAATTCAAGATAGAACAAACTGCCAAATACTTACATACAACATAGAAAAAAGTTTTACAGAAAACCCTATTTTAGAGCCATCTTTTTTATACGGAGGATATCCTTTTAAAGACATAAGAAATAAATTTTTATTAGCAAAAGAGTCTAAAACAATTTCAATAGAAAACAATCTTCCAGAAGAATTAGAATATTTTTCATTAAGAGGACACTTCTTTGATATGATAGGAATAAAAACAAGTGATAATGTATATTTCTTAGCAGATTCTCTATTTAGCAAAGAAACAATCACAAAATATCATTTATTCTTTATTTATGATGTAAGAGAATTCCTTAATACATTAGACTATTTAAGTACGCTAAACGGCAGAATATATATTCCATCTCATGCAGAAGCCTGCGAAAGTATAGAAGAATTAATTAATCTTAATAAAAATAAAGTAGAAGAAATTAAAAATAAAATATATGAAAACTGCAGAGAAGAAAAAACTTTTGAGGAAATTTTAAAAAACATATTTGACGAGTATAACCTTGTAATGAATGCAAATCAATATGTGCTTGTAGGAAGCACAATAAAGTCATATTTATCTTATTTATATGATGAAAATAAAATATCTTATGAATTTAAGGAAAATAAAATGTTTTGGAAACAAGTTTAAAGGAGTGTAATAACAATTCATATTTTATGTGATATAATAATATTTGGACAAATTAAGAAAGGTAGAAATATATGAATTTTAAAGAAAAAGCTATAGAAAATTTAATAAGATATAAAAAAGAAAAACTAAAAATAACAAAAGACGGAAAATATAATTATCAAGGGAAAATCGTATTAAAGCCACAGATTTTACCAAAAGGATTAGAGAATAAGAATTTCATACAAGATATTACTACTAACAAATTACTTGAAAAAGATGGGATTAAGCTTCATCGTTATTATTATCATTTAAATTCATCACAAGCCATGTGTATTAATTTTTTTGAGAAAATAAGACATAACCAAGATGTTTTTAGAAGGTTAATAAAAGATACATTAAATATAGATTTAGAAGGAGAAATAAAATCTAGATTTGAATATGAAGATGAAAACAATAAAGAAGAAGGCACTAATTTCGATTTCTTTGTAGAATGTGGGAAAACAAAAATATATTGGGAAATAAAATATACAGAAGGTGAATTTGCAACAACTAAAGCAAATAAAAAGACTCATACAGGAGAAAGCCACTTGGCAAAATATAATAGAGTGTATAAAGACTTATTTAAAACTACAAAGTATTTAAAAGATTTAACTATGGACGAGTTCTTCAATAATTATCAGATATATAGAAATATTAGCTATGTAAAAGATGATAATCAATATTCTATATTTCTATATCCAAAAGCTGATGAAAAATTAAATAAACAAATTGAAGATGTAATTGAAAAACACAAATGCCAAAGTAATGTATACGCAATTGATTGGAAATATATATATGAAAAATTATTTAATATAATAAAGGATAATGAAGAATATAAAAAATACTATTTAGAATTTAAGGATAAATATTTAGAGTATTGATTAATAAAAGGGGAAAGCAAGATGCTAAATCAATTTTCAAGAACAGAATTATTAATTGGAAAAGAAGCGGTAGAAAAACTGAAAAAAGCAAAAGTAGCTATATTTGGAATTGGTGGAGTAGGCTCATTTGTATTAGAAGGATTAGTAAGAGCAGGAATTCAAAACTTTATATTAGTAGATGATGATAAAGTATGTCTAACCAACCTTAATAGGCAAATTATAGCAACGAGAAAAACCATTGGGAAATACAAAGTTGAAGTCGCAAAAGAAAGAATATTAGATATAAATCCAAATGCAAATGTAGAAATCTATCAAGAATTTTTTATGCCAGATAGTAAAGAAATATTAGATGAATCTGTAGATTATATTGTAGATGCAGTAGATACAGTTACAGCAAAAATTGAATTAGTAGTAAGAGCAAATAAATTAAATATACCAATAATATCTTCGATGGGAACAGGGAATAAATTAGATCCTTTAAAATTTGAAGTGACAGATATTTACAAAACAAGTATATGTCCACTTGCAAAAGTTATGAGAAAAGAGCTTAGAACAAGGGGAATAGAAAAGTTAAAAGTAATATATTCAAAAGAAGAACCTATAAAACCAGATGAGACTTCAGAGAGCAGTTGCAAAAATGCTTGTATATGTCCCCCTGATACAAAAAGAAAATGCACTGTTAAAAATCAAGTACCGGGGAGCATATCTTTTGTTCCATCAGTTGCTGGATTAATAATAGCAGGGGAAGTTATCAAAGATATTATAAATAGTTAAAAGGGGAATTACAACCGTTGGAAAGATATGAAGAAATAGAAAAAAGCATTGTAAAAAGTTATAAAAAAAGAATTTGGGCAAAATTTATAAAAGGCATACAAGAATTTGAAATGATACAAGAAGGTGACAAGATTGCTGTATGCATATCAGGTGGAAAAGACTCAATGCTACTTGCAAAATGTTTTCAAGAATTAAAAAGACATAGAAAAATGAATTTTGAAGTAGTGTTTTTATGCATGAATCCTGGGTATAATGAAATAAACAAACAAAAAATTATTTCAAATGCAGAATTATTAAATATTCCATTAACAATGTTTGAAACAAGAATTTTTGATGCAGTATCAACAATAGATGACCATCCTTGCTACATTTGCGCAAGAATGAGAAGAGGCTACTTGTATAATAAAGCCAAAGAATTAGGTTGTAACAAAATAGCATTAGGACATCATTTTGATGATGTTATAGAAACTATATTAATGGGAATGCTATATGGTGCACAAATGCAAACAATGATGCCAAAAGTAAATAGTACATCACATCCAGGAATGGAACTGATAAGACCATTATACTATGTAAAAGAAGCAGATATTGTAAATTGGGCAAATTACAACAAATTAGAATTTATCCAATGTGCTTGTAAATTTACAGAAGGCTATACAGTAGATGAGCATGGAGGCATAAATTCAAAGAGACAAGAAATAAAAGAATTAATAAATAAATTAAGACAGGTTTATGATAAAGTTGATATCAATATTTTTAGAAGCGCACAAAATGTAAATTTAAACACAATAATTTCATATAGAAAAAATGGAGAAGTACACCATTTTCTAGATGAATATAATAAAAATAAATAGGAGGTTTTTAATATGAAAGAATTAAAATTTAAAGTAGAAGGAATGATGTGTACAGGATGCGAAAACAGAGTACAAAATGTACTAAAAACAATAGATGGAGTAGAAAATGTAGTAGCAAATCATGAAAATGGAACAGTTACAGTTACTTTAAATAAAGATGTAGATGAAAATATTATCAAAGAAAAGATAATAGACATCGGATATGAAGTTGTGTAGAAAAATACATTAATTATTTGTTATATTTAAGGAGACTAAAGTATGAAAAAGATAATTTTATCTATTGATGGAATGACTTGTTCTGCTTGTTCTAATGGACTAGAAAAATATTTAAATAAGCAAGAGGGCGTAAAAGAAGCAAGTGTAAATTTAGTTATGGCAAATGCAAGCATTGAATATGACGAAAAAATACTAAACAAAGAAAAGTTAGAAGAATTTGTTAAACAAGCCGGATTTAAAAGTTTAGGTGAATTTAAAGAAATAAAGATTGAAGGAAAAAACAAGAAGGAAAAAATTAAATTTATATTTTTTACTTTCCTTGCGATTTTACTCATGTATATTTCAATGGGACACATGATAAATTTACCTGTAATTCCAATGCTTAATCCACATACAAATAGCATAAATTATATGATAGCTTTGCTTATTCTAACAGTAGCATTTTTATTCTATGGATTCGACATTTTAAAAAATGGATATAAAAATTTAATCCATAGAACACCTAATATGGATACATTAGTTGGAATAGGAGTATTAGCAAGCCTATCATATAGTATATACAATATGTATTTGGTATTTATGGGAAATCATCACTTAGTTATGAATCTATATTTTGAATCTGCAGCAATAGTTATCTATTTTATAAAACTTGGCAGATATATTGACAGACTTAGCAAAGATAAAACAAAAGAAGCAATACAAAAATTAGTAAAAATAACTCCAAATTCAGCAATTATTAAAGTAAATGGCGTAGAAAAAGAAGTAACATTAGATGAAATACATAAGGGAGATATAGTTATATCAAGACCTGGCGAAAAAATAGCAGTAGATGGTAAAATCATAGAAGGAAAAGCACATCTTGATGAATCATTTATCACAGGGGAAAGTAAGCCTGTAGCAAAAGAAGTAGGAAGCACTGTTATTGCAGGAAGTATAAACTATGATGGGTATATAGAATACGAGGCTGAAAGAATTGGAAAAGAATCAACAATATCTGAAATTGTAAGATTAGTTGAGGAGGCAAGTAATACAAAAGCACCAATTGCAAAAGTAGCAGACAAAGTATCAGGAATATTCGTACCAGTAGTAATAATAATTAGTATTATAACATTTTTTGTTTATCTATTATTAGGACTCGGAATAGAAAATGCGATAATTACATTTGTTACAGTATTAGTAGTAGCATGCCCTTGTAGCCTTGGACTTGCAACACCTCTTGCAATAGTTGTATCAGAAGGCTTGTGTGCAGAAAATGGTATATTAGTAAAGAGAAGCGAAATATTAGAAAACGCACAAAAAGTAAATACAATAGTATTTGACAAAACAGGAACATTAACTTATGGAACACTAAAAATATCAAAAGTTATAAATTATAGTAATATAGAGGATAGTAAAATATTACAAATAGTAGGAAGTATTGAAAATAAATCTACACATCCTATAGCAATTGCTTTTACAAATTATATGCAAGAAAATAAATTAGAAACTTTAGAAGTAAATAATTTTGAAAACATAGCAGGATTAGGAATAAAAGCACAAGTAGGAGATAATGAAATATTAGTTGGAAATTCAAAACTACTTTCAAAATATGAAATACAAAATACCCATCAGGAAGAAGAAAAAGTCTTATCTAACAATGGAAATAGTATTGTGTATGTTGCAGAAAACAATGAAATAATTGCACTTATAGGAATAAATGATATAGTTAGAGAAAATGCCAAAGACGTTATAGATACATTAAACAAAAATAAAATTGAAACAATAATGCTAACAGGAGACAATAAAGGAACGGCTGAAAAGATTGCAAATGATTTAGGAATAACAAAAGTAATTGCAGATGTAATGCCAAATAAAAAAGCAGAAACAATTAAAAATTTAAAAGATGAAAACAAATTTGTAATGATGTGTGGAGATGGAATTAATGATAGCCCGGCACTTGCTGCATGTGATATAGGAGTAAGTATAAACTCTGGAACAGATATCGCAATGGATGCATCAAGTGTAATACTTACAAAAAATGATTTACAAAGCATTGTAAAATTAATTAATATAAGTAAAAGAACAATTAGAAATATAAAGCAAAATTTATTTTGGGCATTTTTCTATAATGCACTTATGATACCAATAGCAATAGGTATATTAAAACCAATAGGAGTATCAATAAACCCAATGATTGCAAGCTTGGCAATGGTATTAAGTAGCATTACAGTAATACTAAATGCTTTAAGATTAAAAAGATAGGCAGTCCAAGTAGGACTTCCTAAATAGATATTGTTGTTTCCTTAGTGGAATGTAGTGTTATAATAGTTTAAAGAGAATTAAATAAATTTATTATAAAATCTAACTATTGAAAATAAATAATATATATGTTAAACTTATAAAAGAAAAATTGATAAAAAGAGAAAGAATATGAAAGAGTTAGCAAAAGAGAAAATTTGTAAAGAAGAAATTATTGATTTTATAAAACAAAGGTATATATACATTTTATCATATTTATATTTGTTTTCTTCTGTAATAGTTTTTATTCTAGGAAATTTGAAATACTGGATTAGTATTCCTATTTCAATAATATTAACAATTGCTTTAATAAAAGCTATTTTAAATTCACCAAAAATGAAAACAAGTTTATTTTCTAGTAAACCCAAATTAATATGTGTACTAGCAATTATTATACTATGGATAATATGTTCAGGAATAGGCGGATTTATCTGGCAAAACAGATGGGACCATAAATTCAGAAATGCAGTATTTAGAGATTTAGTGTTTAACAAATGGCCAGTAGTTCAAGGAGATAAAGCTTTATGCTATTATTTGGGATTTTGGATGATTCCAGCAGTATTTGGCAAAATGTTTGGCTTAGTAGCTGGGTATGCTTTTCAAACATTTTGGGCAATTATAGGTACAATACTCACATTTGGAATGATTTGTCAATTCGTAAAAAAAGTAAGTGTAAAAAATTTAATTATACTTATTTTATTTAGTGGATTAGATGTAATTTTGTTTTTTATGTTTTCAAAGTTATCATTTTCAGAAACATTATTACAAGTGTTAAAAGGAGAACATTTGGAAAATCTAACAATTTATTTTCAAGGTTCATCTATTACAACTACAGTTTTCTGGGTATATAATCAAACTATTCCATTTTGGGTAGGAATGATGTTATTATTATTACAAAAGAATGTAAAGTCTATTGTATATATATATTCGTTAATGTTTTTATATTCACCATTTCCTGTAGTAGGAATTGCTCCTCTTATGGTGTATTTTGTATTTAGAAAACAAGAAAATATAGAAGAAAAGAATATACTAAAAAATATGTTATTAAAAATAAAAAATGTAATTACATTTGAAAATGTAGCATCGTTGTTCATATTTATAATAGTTGCATTGTTTTTTAAAAGCAATATAGCAGCTGGTAAAGTAGAATTGTTAAAACCTGATATTAAGATTTTATTTCTTTTTGGTATGTACTTTTTGTCTGAATATATTATATATATACTATTGCTATATAGATATAATAAAAAAGATAAAATATTAGGCATATTATTAATAACAGTTTTCTTTTATTCCTTTATAAAAGTAGGGGGAGGAAAAGATTTTTCAATGAGAACAAATATACCATTAATATTTTATATGTCTTTGGTGGTTATGAAACAATTACAAAGGAAGGATGTTAGTAAAGTTATAAATGCTTTATTAATTGCTGTCCTTTGCATTGGTGCGGTTACACCAGCTACAGAATTTATAAGGACTTTTTCACATGAATTAATACAGGTAAGAATAAAAGGAACAGAATTTTCTAGAAATGAAGAATTAGATACAGTATTTGATAAAGAAAAAAATGAATGTTATAAAAATTTTATTGCAGATCGAGATAGTATATTTTTTAAATATTTAGCAAAGCAGAATGAGGATAAAGATGAATAAAGCAATTAATAAAAATATACTGATATATATTTTATGAATAGGAGAATTATTGATTTAAAAAGAGAAGTACTTGTAAATAAAGTATTATATAAAAAAGAAAAATTGAAAGGAAAAGAGTAATATTACTCTTTATACTTTTATAAATAAAAGTATAAAGTATGTAAGAAAAAGGGAATGTTTATGAAAAAAATAAATGTATATGATTTTGATGGAACCATATATAACGGGGATTCTACAGTAGATTTTTTCTTTTATGTTATAAAAAATAAAAAAAGTTTAATAAAATATGTACCTATAATTTTATTTTCTTTTATACTAAAATTTTTTAATATAATTTCAACGAAAAAATTTAAAGAAAAATTTTTTTCTTTTATGAAGGAAATTGATGATATTAATAAATTAACAAAACAATTCTGGAAAGAAAAAGAAAATAAGGTTAATAAATTTTTTATAGAAAATTTACAGAAACAAGAAAATATTTATATTATAAGTGCTTCACCAGAATTTTTAATAAAGCCATATGTATCAAAATTCAAAAATATAGAATTAATTGCTACAAAGATGAATAAAGACGGAAAAATAATTGGAGAAAATTGCAAAGGAAAAGAAAAAATAAACAGATTAAAAAAAGTAGAAAAAGAATTTGAAATAGAAAATTTTTATACAGATTCTTTAGCAGATTTACCGCTTATTGAAATATCTAAAAATTCATACTATGTAAATAATGGAAATATAGAAAATTGGAATAAAATTTAAGAGATAGAGGGAAAAATAAATGGATAAAATAAAAGCCTATATAAAATTAATGAGGCCAAAACATTATATAAAAAATTTATTAATATTTTTACCAATAATATTTGCAAAAAATCTTTTTAATATAGAACTAATGAAAGTTACATTAATAGGTGTAATAGCATTTTCATTAATGTCGTCAATTGTATATATAATAAACGACATAAATGATGTTGAAGAAGACAGAAAACATGAAACAAAGAAGAAAAGACCTATTGCATCTGGAAATGTGGATATAAAAAATGCTTATATATTGGCAATAATATTATTCTTAGTTACAATATTATTAAACGGATATATACAGTTACAAGGATTAAATGAAAATAAATTAACATATATAATCTTTTATGGATACCTAATAATGAATATACTTTATAGTATAAAATTAAAACATATACCTATATTAGATGTAACAATATTAGCATTAGGATTTTTATTTAGAGTTATTTATGGAGCATTAATAACAGGAATTTCAATATCGAATTGGTTATATCTAACAATATTAGCTTTTTCATTTTATATGGGGCTTGGAAAAAGAAAAAATGAGTTAAAACAAAATGGTAGTAAAAATAGAAAAGTGCTAAAAGATTATAATGAATCTTTTTTAAATAATAATATGTATACATGTATGGCTATAGGTATAGTATTCTATTCATTATGGTGTATAGATATAAATACAGGTATAAATTCAATTATAAATATTATTTATACAGTTCCAATTGTTATTATCATATGTATGAAATACAGCTTAGATATAGAAGGAAAAACATCAGGAGATCCTGTGAATGTGATTTTAAATGATAAAATATTGATATTGCTAGCAGTCATTTATGCTGTGATAATGTTAACAATTATATATTGTTAAAAATAAACAAATTAAAAACTCTCAAGTTAGCTTGAGAGTTTGGTGCGCCTGGAGGGATTCGAACCCCCGGTCTCGAAGTTCGTAGCCTCGCGCTTTATCCAGCTAAGCTACAGGCGCATAATTTGTATACTTGTATATTATAGCTTGATTTTAATTATTATTCAAGTGATTTTTATAAAAATGTACAAATAACTCAGTAGAAAATATTTTTCTTTTTACTTGCTTGTTATCAATGAGTCAATATGATATATTATACAAAAAGATATGGAGGTAATATGCAATATAGAAAAGATAAATATGGAAAAGATATTTCAATATTAGGTTATGGATGTATGAGATTTTCTAGAAAAGGAAATAGTATTGATTTAGAAAAAGCTGAAAAAGAAGTAATGAATGCTATAAATAAAGGGGTAAATTATTTTGATACAGCATATATCTATCCGGGTAGTGAAGTAGCTCTAGGTAAAATATTAGATAAAAATAAGATTCGTGATAAAGTTTATATTGCAACAAAACTTCCACAATATCTTATAAAATCGAAACAAGCATTAGATAAATATTTTAATGAACAATTAAAAAGATTAAAGACAGACCATATAGATTATTATTTAATGCATATGCTTACAGATATCGAAGCATGGAAAAAACTTAAAAAATTAGGAATTGAAGAATGGATTTCTAAAAAGAAAAAAGAAGGAAAAATAATTAATCTGGGTTTTTCATATCATGGAAATTCGGATATGTTTATAAAAATATTGGATGACTATGATTGGGATTTTTGCCAAATCCAATATAATTACATGGATGAAACTAGCCAAGCAGGAGTAAAGGGGTTAAAAGCAGCTGCTAAAAAGAATATTCCTGTAATAATAATGGAACCATTAAGAGGTGGAAAACTAGTCAATTTGTTACCAGAAAGAGCAAAAGCTATTATTAAAAATTATAAAGTAAAAAGAACTCCTGCAGAATGGGCTTTTAGATGGCTTTGGAACCAACCAGAAGTTACTTGTGTGTTATCTGGAATGAATTCTATGGAAATGATAGATGAAAACATAAAAATAGCATCTGAAGTAAAAGAAAACGATTTTTCTAAAGATGATTTTGAAATGATAAAAAAGGTAAAAGCTGAAATAAATGCTAATGTAAAAGTAAATTGCACAGGTTGTAGGTATTGTATGCCTTGCCCAAGAGGAATAGATATTCCAACAGCATTTAAATGCTATAATCAAATGTACATAGAAAATAAACACTCAGGAAGATTTGAATATCATCAAATAACTGCTCTTCAAAAAAACATGAGTAATATTAGTAATTGTATAGAATGTGGGAAATGCGAATCACATTGCCCACAACATATAGAGATAAGAAAAAGATTGAAGGAAGCAAAAAGAGAATTACAACCATGGTATTATAAAATTGGTGTTAAGGTAATAAGACTATTTAAATTTTGGTAAGTTAGTCTAAATTTATTGTATCCAAACTTTCAACTGTAGGCTCAGTAATAATTTTTCCTTTATAATCGTACCTAGAGCCATGACAAGGACAATCCCAAGTTTTCTCTAAATTATTCCAAGAAAGTTCGCATCCCAAATGCTTACAATATGGAATAACAGCAAACATTTTACCTTTTTTATCTTTATAAATTCCAAGTTTTTTACCTTTATAGCTAACCACTCCGCCACTATCGTTTTCAAGTTCAGTATAATCTTTAATAGGCGCAGTTAGTTTGTTGATAGCAAGAGAATAAACAGATTGTTTTACCATATTACCAAACTCTTTGCTATTTTTTATTGGTTTTAATCTTGTAGCAGTATAAATATTTTCATAAGGATTTTCTATTCCCAAAATTTTATCTGAAATAATTTTTCCTGCAACATGAGATGTCGTCATTCCCCATTTTTTGTAACCTGTTGCAACATACATATTTGGAAGAAAGGAAGAAAATTCACCAATGTATGGAATCTTATCTAAAGAAACACAATCTTCAGTCATCCATCTATATTTAATTTTAGCATTTGGGTAAATAGATTTTATATAATTTTCAATGTTTGTATAAATATCATCAATATTTACATCAGTTGCACCTGTTTTGTGTTCTCCGCCACCTACAATCAATAACTTCTTTCCATTATCTTGCATAGCATTTCTAAAAGATGTAGTAGGAGTATCACAAGAAATATACATACCATCAAATACATCAGAATCTATTTCTACACCAATAGCATAAGAAGATTCTTGATACATTTTAATAAAATACATTCCGAGGAAAGTTTTTAATAGGATAATGGCAAGCCATAACTAAATATTTTGCAGTTATTTTGTAGCCTCTGACATATACTTCATAACAGTCTTTTGCACGTTTAATATCTATAACTTTAGAATTTTCAAAAAGATTTACATTTCGCTGTTCTAAAATTTTAAGTAATGCAAGAAGATACTTCCTTGGATGAAATTGTGCCTGATTTGGAAATTTGATTCCTGCTTCAATTTTAAATGGAAGCGGGCAAGACGTAACATATTCTGCATTCAATCCAAGAGACGTTACTGCTGATACTTCGTCTACAA
Source organism: uncultured Clostridia bacterium (assembly GCA_947628465.1). Next base: position 9,119 of record CANQZZ010000006.1, on the reverse strand, counting down.
TTCGCTGTTTACTTGCTTTTTCACAAGTATATACATAAGAATCTTGCTTACAGAAATCACAATCAATATTTTCATCTTTTACTATATTTTCAATAATTCTAATTGCTTCCTCATTTGAGGCTAAATATTTTTGTGCAGTATCAAAATCAAAAGAATTTAATAAATAATCATATAAAAGACCATGCCCACTTGTTATTTTTGCAGTAGTGTTTGCAGTAATACCCATTGCCATTTTATCAGCCTCAACAATAGTAATATTTAAATCTGATTTAGACAGCATATATGCAGTAGCAATTCCAGTAATTCCACCTCCAATAATTAAAACATCTGTATTAATATCTTTTGATAAACTAGGATAATTAGTTTGAGGTGTACTTTCCACCCAATAAGAAACACTCATAAATTCATACCTCCATTTAGTAATACTAGTATTTACCAAAAATGAAAAAATATGAATTATGATTTATAAATAAAAAATTAAATAAAGATTACAAATAAATTAGAAAACTGCAGATATAAAGAATAATTTTATTGCAAACAATTAATATTAGTGATATACTGTGCATGATTAATAATACAAAAAGGATGAGAATATGGAAGAAAATAACAAATTAAAAGAATTTTTAGAAACAAATAAAAAATCACATTTTTTACAATCACCAGAATGGGCAAAAGTAAAAACAGATTGGAAACATGAAATGATTGTAGTAGAAGAAGATGGTGAGATTAAAGGTACAATGAGCATACTTTTGAGAAAAGTACCAGTTTTTAATAGATATATTATGTATGCACCAAGAGGATTTGTATGCAATGAGCATGATAAAGAAACGCTTGCAAAATTAACCAAAAAAGCGAAAGAGATTGCAAAAAAATATAAAGCATTTATATTTAGACTTGATCCAGACATATCAATTACAGATGAAGAATTTAGAAAAATTGCAAAAGAAATTGGATATAAAGAAAAGAAAAATATAAAAAATATAGACCAAGTTATTCAACCTAAATATGTATTTAGATTAAATTTAACAGGTAAAACAGAAGACGAATTACTTGCATCTTTTAATCAAAAAACAAGATATAATATAAGGCTTGCGATAAAAAAAGGTGTAACTATAAGAGAGGGAAGTAAGGAAGATTTAAAAATATTTTATGATATAATGAAAGAAACTGGCTCAAGGGATAATTTTTTCATAAGACCACTTTCATATTTTGAGCATCTTTATGATTGCATGATGCCAAATCATGTAAAACTAATAATAGCAGAGCATGAAGGAAATCCAATTGCTGCAGTATTACCAATATTATATGGAAATAAAGTCTGGTATCTATATGGAGGAAGCTCTAATAAATATAGAAACCTAATGCCAAATTATTTATTACAATTTGAAATGATGAAGTGGGGATTAGAAAACAATTGCGATATATATGATTTTAGAGGAGTATCTGGCTTTAAAGACGAAAACGACCCACAATATCGGAGTATATAGATTTAAAAAAGGATTTAATCCAGAATTTGTAGAATTTGTTAATGAATTATATATAGTTTTTAATCCATTAATGAATTGTGTATTTAATTTTAGTCAAAAATGTTATAATTTATTAAACAGATTAAAAAAATAGAATAGTGAGGGAAGAAATATGAGAAAAGTAGCCGAAATAGTATCAAGAATTGCATATATATCAGGAGATTCTAAAAAAGCTTCAAAAGAGTTTTTAAATGCTTTTGTGGAGACCATAGAAGAAGGTTTAATAAGAGATGGAGTAGTATATGTAAAAGGACTTGGAAGATTTAAAACAAAAATGAGAGGTATTCATAATAGTAGGAATGTAAAAACAGGAGAAAAAATAATTGTACCAGAAAAAAAATTTATATATTTTAGACCGGACAAAGAGTTTAAAAAGAATATAAATGAATTGTAAAATATAAATAAAAAACATTATCAGAATTAAGCTGATAATGTTTTTTTGGTGATCCAGAGACGACTCGAACGTCCGACCCACGGCTTAGAAGGCCGTTGCTCTATCCAGCTGAGCTACTGGACCATGTTCTTTAGAACGAACACTATAATAACATATTTTTTTTAAATAGTCAAGAAAAATAATTGCAAAATCTGAAAAAATAGCATAAAAAAACGAAAAAACGTTGACCAAAATCCATAAAATGGTATATAATAATAATATATATAATTAGAGTTATAAATAAAGGGGTGGTTTTATGCTTAGTAATATAATAAGTATAAACAAAAAATCATTTTTAGCACTAATAATAATTTCAATCTTACTTTTTTCTGTAATGTCACCAGTAGTTTTTGCAGTAAATGAAGAACATAGTTATACAGAAGCAGAACAAAAGTATGAAGAGCAAAACAAAATAGTAGGAGAGGTAATAGATTTTTCGGATGGTAAAGAAGTAGTTAAATCAACATTAAATAGAGAAACTGGAATTCCAGGAAGATATTCTTTAACGAAAAATGGAAGTGACTATACAATTACATTAGAAAACGTAACTGCTAAGAAAATTATTCTTCCATCAGATGTTGCCGATGGTGGAGATAATGCAATAATAAGAGATGATAAGGGAAATATCAAGCCACGTCAAACACATATTACCATTATACTTAATGGAACAAATGACATTACTGGATATGGTTTAACTGGATACTATGTAAAAGGTATCACTATAAAAGGTGGCGGATCTTTAAACATAAAAACACATTTAGAAGAAAAAAATGGAACTTATTATGTAGTACCAGGTATTTTTGTTGAAACAGATGAAATAGACGACAAAGAAGAAACTAAAAACACAGGACTTGTTCTTGACAATGTAAGAGTTAATGTTACAAATCCTTATTACTGGGGAGTTATTTGTAACGGTGATATTGAATTAAAAAACGGAGCTAAATTAAATGTAAACTCTTATGATGGAATTAAAAAGAGAGCAGAAGCTGGAGATATTAGTACTGATAAATTATTTGTAGGAGAAGATTGCAAAGTAACAGCCCATGGTAAAGTTTTAATCTTCAAGGAAGCACAACAAATAGAACAAGAAAAAGCAAGAGAAAAAGCAAAATATAAAGATGACAATCAAGCTCCAGAAATATCAGGAAAATTAGCTGATGGAACAGAAATAGAAGAAATGAAAGATAATGGCACACCATATTGTGAACAACCAACAATAACAGTAAAAGACAATATGAAAATAGCAAAAATAAAGGTAAATGAAGAGACTATAACTAAATTTATAGAAGACGAAGACAATAAAAAATCATTTGTTGTTCCTGGATATTTAGACTGTTTAAAAACTGTAGTAGCAACAGATATGAATGACAATGAAACGAAATTCACATTTAAATCAAATAGTGGACACACTATATTAGAACGTGTAATAGACAGTAAGGATGCTACTTGTACTGAAGAAGGATACAGAGTATCTAAATATATTTGTCTAATATGTGGTGAAGAAATAGGAACAGAAACAAAAACTATAGCTGCTTTAGGACATAAATATACAGAAAGAACTTACTCAACATATAAAACAAAAACTTGTACAAGATGTGGAGACACTATAACTATTCAACTACCAAAAGTTGAAACAACACCAAAACAAGCTACTGTAATAGAACCAAAATCAGGTATTATAACAGAACCAAAAGCACAGCAAAAGAAAATAGAGATGAAAGAAGAAATCGTCAAAGTAGCAAACTCAATAACAGCATCAAATAAAATAGCAAGTTATTCTAAAAAAGCACAAACAATAAAAATTGGTGCAAAACAATTAGGTGATGCAAAATTAACATATAGTAGTAATAATAAATCAATTACTGTAAACGCATCAGGAGTAGTAACTGTTAAAGCTGGATATGTAGGAAAAGCAACAATTACAATTACAGCAAACGATACAGTAAAATATAAAAAAGCAACAAAAACTATTACAGTTACAATCAATAAAGTTAATAATAAAATTACAGCATCAAACTTTACAAAAAAATATTCTAGCAAGGCACAAACTTTCTCAATTGGTGCAAAACAAGCTGGAAATGCAAAATTAACATATAGCAGTAACAATAAATCAGTAAAAGTAAATAGCTCAGGAAAAGTAACAATTGCAAAAGGATTTATAGGAAAAGCAACAATCACAATTACAGCAAATGCAACATCAGCATATAACAAAGTAACAAAGAAAATTACAATTACAGTAAATCCACCAGCAGTTAAAATTTCTAAATTAAGTAATACTTCAAAAAAAACAATGACAGTAAAATGGGCTAAGACTACAGCAGTAACAGGATATCAAATTCAATATTCTACAGATAAAAATTTCAAAAAAGGTGTAAAAACTGTAACTGTTAAAAAGAATAGCACAACATCCAGTGCAATAAAGAATCTAACAAAGAACAAAAAATATTATGTAAGAATTCGTTCTTATAAAACAGTATCTAAAGTAAATTACTATTCAAGCTGGAGCAGTGTAAAAAACATTACGATTAAAAAATAAACAATAGTAAAGAGGGTGTCCTTTAAAAAGGAACACCCTCTTTAACATATAATTATAAAATAAAATTTAGCATACCTAAAAATCCAAAAATTAAAAATAAAATACCAGAAAATTTTTGCATAACACTTGTAGGTATCTTATGTGAAAGTGCTTTTCCAAATAAAATCGCAATTAAATCACTAATAACCATACCAGTAATTGCACCACATATAAGAGAAATTTTGTATGAAAAATACTCAATACCTAAGCCAATTGCTGCAAGAAATGTTTTATCACCTAATTCCCCTATACAAATAGTAAGAGCGATGAAAAATATATATCCTAAATTTGTTTTTAAATTCTTTTTATTATCTTTACTTTCTTCTTCTTTATCATCAGACTTAATAAGAGTAATAATTCCAAAAACAATAAACGATAAATATGTTATTATTTTTAAAACAAATTGAAAGTGTGAATTATCAATATTCCCTAAAAAACTTCCAAACATTATTGCAAGCCCATGACTAAATAAAGAGCCTAGAGCAACACCTATAAGGATTGTTCTAGCTTTTAATTTTGTTGAAAAAGATAAAACTAAAAGCTGTGTTTTATCACCTAATTCAGATACAAATATCAAAAGAAATGCAATTATAAAAGGATAAATAAATGACATCATTACCACCTAAAAAAATATATTCTAAAATGTTATTAATATTCCTTAAAAACCAACATAAGTATATATTATTAGGAAGGAAAAAGTGATGTCAAAAAATATTTATAGAACTTCTTTTGTAATTATAGGTACAATAATAGGTGCAGGCTTTGCCTCAGGTCAGGAGATATATAGCTTTTTTAATAAATACGGAATAATGGGACTTGTAGGAATTTTCATATCAACATTTTTAATTGCGTATATAATATACAAAACATTTAATATAGTATTAAAAAATAATATAAGCAATTATCAAGAATTTGTAGACAATATAATGCCAGTAAGATTTAAGGAAAATAAGATATTAAGCCTAACAATAAATAATATAATAAACATATTTTTATTAATATCATTTAATATAATGGTCGCAGGTTTTGCAACATACTTTATGCAAGAATTAAATATTTCAAAATGGTATGGGGCAATACTAATTTCGGTTCTTACATTTATTACTATATCGAAAAACAGTAGCGGTGTAATAAAAATAAACACATATTTAATACCTATTATCACTATCTTAATTGTTTTCCTTGGAATAAATAAAATTAAATATTCAGGAATAATACAAGAAGCAAATACTCAAAATTCTATATATTGGCTTTTAAGTAGTATTCTTTATGCAAGTTATAACAGTATCACATTAATACCAATATTAATAACATTAGGAAAAAATATTAGAACAAAAAAAGAATCATTGCTAGTTACTCTCTTAGTAACAGTTATAATGATAACACTATCATTAATTATATTCCTTCTTATGAATACATTTATGAATGAAATAAAAACAGTTGAAATTCCAATAATATATATAGCAAATACCTTAGGCAGGGTCGTTAAATACATATATGGAATAGTAATATTAATGGCAATATTTACAACAGCAATTTGCACTTCTTATGGATTTTTAAGTAATGTAACAAAATCAAGAAAAACATATATTTTGTGTAGTATAGTTATATGCTTTATAGCAATAATAATAGGACAAATAAGTTTTTCTAACTTGATAAATCTTTTATATCCCATTTTTGGATACCTAGGAATAATACAATTAGTTTTTATTATATAGAAAATAAATCTCATAATTATGACACAAACACCTTGAAAAAAATATGCGATTTTGATATAAATAAAATATAAAATCAAACATATAGAAAAGGTGTAAATTTATGAAAAATTATATGTTTAATATACCTTTAAAAAAAGCAAATAATAGCAAACCTGAAAAAAGCAGGAAAAAATGGAAAATCTTAAAATTAATAATTGTTTTTATTATCATAGCAATGATTACTTCTATTTTTGTTCTATATGAAAAAGATGATAAAGTAAGAAATTTCTTTGATGTATATATATTTAGAAAAGTAACGAACGAGGAAAAATTGCCAAGTGTAGAATTAGATACTTCAAAAAATGTTAATGTGTTTGCATATAGCAAATATCTAGTTCTATTAGAACAAAATGTTTTAAAGCTATATAATAAATCAGGAACAGAAGAGCACAGCTTAGATATAGAAATTTCAAATCCTATTTTTGTGACAAACGGAGATTATTTATGCATTGCAGAAAAAAATGGACAAAAAATATATTTAATCTCTAACAAGAATATAGTATGGCAAAAAGATATAGAGGGAAATATATCAGACATAAATGTTAATAAAAATGGATATGTTTCAGTAACAATTTCTGGAACAAGCTACAAGGCAGTAATTGAAACTATAGATGCAAAAGGCGATGAACTATTTAAAAAATATTTATCTACAACAAATGTTATAGACACAGACATTTCAAATGATAATAAATATTTAGCAATTGCAGAAGCCAATTTTTCAGGTATAGTTGTACAATCAAATATAGAAATAATTTCAATAGAAGATGCAAAAAACAATGAAGCCGATTCTATAAAAAATAAATATACTGCTAAAGCCAATGATTTAATTATTAATGTAAAATATAACAACAAAAATGATTTAATATGCATGTATGATGAACATATTGATGTGCTAAAACAAGAAGAAAGTACTGAGCTCGTGAATTTAACTGAAGGGAAAATATTATTTGCAGATATTAATCTTTCATCCAAAATACTTAAATTTGAAAAAAAATCTGATGGAATTATGAATTCGTACATAGAGATGCAAATAATAAATAGTAATAACATAAATGATGTAAATAGTTATAAAATTGAAAAAACACCAAAAAAGGTATATACACAAGGAAACATGACTGCAGTAAATTTAGGAACGAGTGTATTATTCATAGATTCAAATGGATGGCTTGTAAAAAAATATGAATCACATAATAATGAAGAAATACAGAATATTGTTATATGTAATGGTATAGCAGGAATTATTTCAAAAAACAAAGTATATATTATATCATTATAGAATTTAAGTAAAAGGAGGGAATAATTAAATGTCAATTATATTTGATGTAATAGTAATTGCAATAATTGCTTTATGTACTTTTATTGGATATAAACAAGGATTGGTAAAATCAGCAATAAAAATATTATCGTTCTTCATAGCAATAATAGTAGCATTTGTATTATATAAACCAGTAAGCATGCTAATTATCAATAAAACTTCAATAGATGATAGTATAAAAAATACTATGATAGAAAAAATAAAGCCAGATGGAATAGAACAAGACGAAGAAATTAGCCTAGAGCAAAGCACACCACTTAGTATTATAGATAATGCTACAAAAACTACAATAGAAGAAATAGCAGATGCATTTACGATAAAATTAATAGAAACAGTAACATTGCTAGTTATATTTATAGCTGTAAAAATAGCATTAAAATTTGTAACAGCACTTACAGATTTAATTACTAAGTTACCAATTTTAAAACAAGTAAATAAAACTGGAGGAATAGCATATGGAATTATAAAAGGAGTAATTATAGTATATACTATCCTTGCAGTTGTATATTTAGTAGCACCATTATTAAACAAATCAGTATCTGAAAACATTGATAAATCATACATTACTAAGACTTTATATAACAACAATATTATATTAAAAATAATTTTATAATATATAATAGCGCTTCCATGTTAACTATTTGGGGCGCTATTTTAGCATTTGTTAAAAGCTATTACAATGTAAATAAAAATTTTGTAACAAAAAATATAAATTGTCAAGCAAAAATTAACCCAAATTCTCATATTAAAATTTTATAGAAATAGTAAATATGGTATGTGAAATATAAAAAGCATGCCATATTTTTAATATGAGAATTAAGAAATCATAATTTTTTTCGCTTTTTGGACGGACTAAAATTAGATTTTTTAAAATGACTTATTCTGTTATTGTAAAAGAAGAAAAACGTCAAGTGAAAAGTTAAAAGCAATTCTGTAAAGTAAATGCAAGTTGTAAGAGAAAAAGCAAGATTTCAAGTGAATTAATTAATAAAATTTGCAAATTTTCTACTATATTTGTGTAAATTTAATGTATATTACAAAAAATTCATACAATTAATAAAGCAAAATTGCATTTCAATTTTAATATGAAAAACTAAATGCCACTTTACTTATAATAAATATAACTAAAACCATAATCCTAGGATAAATTATAACATGATTATTTTATTTTTATAAAGGCTAAAATGCATAGGCATACGCCTAGCCTTTACAAAAATAAAAAATCATATTTTTCAGTAATTAAGCCGGATTATAAGTATTCATGATTATAAAATTCTAAAAAATGCTGTAATCTATTATAACATAAGAATATTGTAAATGGAATATAAAGGAACTAACTTGCATTTAGTTATACATTAAGGACTTGTGTAAGACTAAATTATATTTACTATTCTCATAATTGCTTTTACTTTTTCACTTGACGAAAAGAAGAAAAACGTCAAGTGAAAAGTTAAAAGCAATTCTGTAAAGTAAATGCAAGTTGTAAGAGAAAAAGCAAGATTTCAAGTGAATT
>CANQZZ010000005.1 GCA_947628465.1 uncultured Clostridia bacterium | reverse complement strand
TTTATAGAAGGTGCAGGTTCTATTCCAAGAAATCCATTAATAGCAAATACTTTATATTTATCAAAAGATATTGAAAAATGGGGATCTGGATTTAGGAGAATTACAGAAGCGTGTGAAAAAGCAAATGTTAAAGTTAAATTTGAAATTAGAAAGAATGGATTTATGGTTATTTTCTACAGAAAAAATGATGAAGAATTGCTTGATTTAACAGGAGAAAATAAAAATGTACAAGAAAAGACGTATGAAAAGACGTATGAAAAGACGTATGAAAATATTGAAGAAAAAATATTAGAGTTTTGTAAAGAAGCAAAAACAGCAAAAGAAATAGCTGAATACTGTGGATATAAAGGTGTAGATAGATTTAAAAGAAATTATTTAAAACCATTATTAGAAAAAGAAAAAATAAATATGACCATACCAGACAAACCTAAGAGTAAAAATCAAAAATATATAAGTAGTAAATAAAGTTGTCAAGGTTAATAAAAGTTTCGTTCTAAGATAAGCTCCCAACGAATACAATGTACAAAACAGTGTATTGCCAGAGGGGGGCTTTCTTTTATGAGAAACATATCAATAGAAGAACGTGCAGTAAAGCTTGCACAGTATATTATAGATTCAAAAGATACAGTACGTGGAGCAGCAAAAAAATTTGGTATTAGTAAAAGCACAGTACACAAAGATGTAAGCGAAAGATTAATTCATATAAACAAAACTTTGGCATTAGAAGTGAGAAAAATTTTAGACGAAAACAAAGCAGAAAGGCACATAAGAGGAGGCATGGCAACAAAAATGAAATACAGTAAGGATAAAGCAGGGTAGCGAAGCATAAGAAAAATAAGTTTTCAATAAAATAAAAGTGTCCCATTAAGAAATGTCACTTTTGGGACACTTTTGGCACAAAACAACAATCTTCGACATAAGATATATTACCAATATTATTTTCGGAGTGATAATCATGAGCATAAAAAAAGGTGATATTGTAGGTAGAAAATCTTATGGAAAAGATGTTTTTTTTATTGTAGATAACATTTTAAGAACTAGGCTGAATAAAGAATTTGCTATTCTTAAAGGCTTAAATATTCGTATTATGGCAGATAGCCCAGTAGAGGACTTAGAAATAATCAGCAAGCAAGATGTTATAAATAGTATCAAATCATCAGATTTAGATTTAGAAAATAGAATAAAAAAAAAGAAAGAAGAGATAGATAATAATTTAAAAAGACAAAAAATTTACACAGGAAAAATTCTGCATTTAGATGGAGATAGAAAATATAGCGAAAAATCAGCTAGATACTACAATAAAATGGGATTAAATGCAGTTGTTAAAAATATATCTGAAAATAGACAGGCAAAAGTAGTTATTCCACTTCTTAATAAATACAACCCCGACATCCTTATAATTACTCGGGCATGATTCAATGCTTAAAAATGGTAGTAATTATAATAATATATATAACTATAGAAACTCTCGGACATTTTATGAATACAGTAAGAGAAGCAAGGAGATGGGGCGCAAGTTCTGATAAACTAGTGATATTTGCAGGAGCATGTCAAAGCTTTTATGAAGGTATAATTTCATCAGGTGCAGATTTTGCATCATCACCAGGAAGAATTTTAATAGATTTTATAGATCCATTAATAGTTGCAGAAAAAATAGCGACTACTGAAGAATATAAATTTGTAACTAGCTCAGAAATTTCAAGAGAAATAAAAGAGGGAGCAAGGGGAGTAAGCGGTATTGGAGCAAGGGGAAAGAGTAGAATTATAGGTTAGTAATATTAATGTAATAATAATGTAACACAATTGTAATATTACGCATAAAAAACGAGCAAAACCTTAGAGCTACAACGGATGCACTGCACATGCAAAATAAACATTTTTTTGACAATTTTTATAAAAAATGATACAATGACAGCATCAAAAGAATAAAGGTGCGTGAGATGTATGATCTATAAAAATGATATCTCTAGTTTAAAAAATGAAATTGGAGAGAAAATTGGACAAAAGATAATTGTTAAAGGATCACTTGGAAGAAACAAACCTTTTGAAGAAGCGGCAGTCATAAAAGAAACATATCCTAATATATTTGTAGTAAAGTATGAAGAACATGAGACAAATGTTAGCTACAGATATACAGATATACTTACAAGAGATTTAGAGGTATCAGTATTTGATGGAGAAGGATATTGTCCATTAATACCACCATTACAAAAGTAAAATAATTAAAAATTCTAAAATTCCTAAGTAATTAGGAATTTTTTTTGTCCTTCTTAATATAATATATATTATTAAACGTTAAGGAGGGATTTTATATGCTACTAGAAACAGAAAAAGAAAAAGTATGCATAAATCAAATAGTTGGGCAAAATATAAAAGAAACTGAAGTAGAGGGAGATGTTATTGTAAATGATATAAAACCAGATGTGCTAAATATAATTAGTGTAGATGGAATACCATGTGTATATAAAAAGGAAGTAATGGATGGTAAAGTTAGAATTGATGGAAGTATAAATACATATATAATGTATTTGCCAGATGACGAAAATAGCAGTATAAGAAGCTTAAATACAGTTTTAGATTTTACACAAGTTATAGATATAGATGGTTGTATGCAAGGAATGACATCAAAAGAAGATATAAAGATAAAAAATATTGAATGTAAAATTTTAAATGGAAGAAAAATTAATGTTAAATCAACTTTAAGTATAAGTTCAAAAGTTTATTCAAATGATAATATAGAAATAATATCTAATATAAGTAACTTAAATGACGTTCAAGTTTTAAATAGCGATAAAAAAGTTAATTCTCTTATTGGAAATGGAAGTACAAGAGTATATGCAAAAGATACAATTAGTGTAGATTCAGCAGATGAACTTGCAGAAATAATGAAAGCAAATATTAGAATTATAGATAAAGACATAAAGCTAAGTTATAATAAAGTTTTAGCTAAAGCAGATGCGGATGTTTCAATTTTATATTTAACAGAAGACAATAGAATAAAGAGTATAAGCACAAAAATTCCAATAATGGGCTTTGTAGATATAGAAAATATAAATGATGATGCAATATGTGATGTGGACTATCAAATTAAAAATCTCATAATAAAGCCAAATACAGGAGACACTCATTCAATATATATAGAGGCAGAAATAGAAATTTCATGTTTTGCATATGAAACAAAAAATATTAATCTAATTGAAGATTTATATAGTATTTCTGCAGATTTAAACTTTAATCAAAAAGAAATAACTACTATGGCTGATAAGAAAAATTTAAAAGAAACATGTGATATAAAAGAGCAAATTAGTGTTCCAGAAATGGGAGATAATAGATTATACAATGTTAAAGCTACACCTAATATATTAAATACAAATGTAAAAAATGGAAAAGTAATTTATGAGGGCGAGATGGCTATAGAATTGCTATATGAAATGAGTAACGGAATTAACGCAAAAGACGTAACACTTCCATTTAATTTTGAAGTAATGTCTGATGAAATAAATCAAAACTGCATGGTAGATACTTGTATAGATGTAAAACAAGATAATTTTGTAGTAAACAGTGGAAACATTGATGCAAGTATTGAATTGGAATTTAATCTTAGCATAAATAGAAATGAAAGATTGAATATAATAAATGAAATTTCACTAGAGGAAACTAGAGACAACAATATTTATAGCATGGTAATATATTTTGTAAAACCAGGAGATACTATTTGGAAAATTGCTAAGAAGTTTAAAAGTACAGTTGAGGATATAGCAAGTGTAAATGGATTAGAGGATGCAGATAAAATTTATCCAGGACAGCAATTATATATTCCTAAATTTATCAAGAAAGAAATAGCGGTATAATATGATGGACACTATATATTCAAGAAAAAGAATAAAAGTTCCAAAAATAAAAGGATTTTATACTAATAACAAAAATGCTAAAAAATTTTTTAGCATTTTTATTATAGTTATGATTGCCATCTTTACATTCTATAGTTTATTTAAATCTTTAAGCCCTATATTTGAAGAAATATGTATAGAAAAGGTAAGAGAAATAGGAACTAATATTATGAATAGTGCATCTAATAAAATATTAGATAATTTAGATTATAGTAATATAATAAGTATCGAAGAAAAGGATAATAATAGAATTTTAAAAACAGATGTTGTTGTAATAAATAAAATTGCTTCAAATATTGCTTTGGAAGCACAAAAACAGCTTCAAGAGTTAGAGCAAGAAACAATAAAAATACCAATTGGTGCATTTACTGGAAGCAGATTGCTTTCTGGAAGCGGACCTAAGATTAATATAAAAGTTATTTCTGCAGGAAATATTTTAACAGAAATAAAAAATGAGTTTGAAGCAAAAGGAATAAATCAAACAATATATAGAATATATCTAGAGCTTAATTGCAAAGTAAGTATCGTAACTCAATATAAAACAATTGAAGATGATATAGTAAATCAAGTTTTGCTAGTGGAAACTGTAATAGTAGGGGATGTTCCGCAAAGCTATTATAATTTAGAAGGAATAAATCAAGATAATGCAGTAGATTTAATAAAATGAATACTTGATAAAAAATAGAAAATGTGATATAAAATATAAAGGTAAATAAAAAAATAAATATAAATTAGGAGGTATTAAAATGGCAGATTTAAAAGGAACAAAAACAGAAAAAAATTTAATGGAGGCTTTTGCTGGTGAATCACAAGCAAGAAATAAATATACATATTTTGCAAGCAAAGCAAAAAAAGATGGATATGAGCAAATAGCTGCAATATTCCAAGAAACAGCTGATAACGAAAAAGAACATGCTAAATTATGGTTTAAATTATTAAACAATGGTGTTCCATCAACAGAAGAAAATCTAAAAGCAGCAGCAAGTGGAGAAAATTTTGAATGGACAGATATGTATGCTAATTTTGCAAAAGAAGCTAGAGAAGAAGGCTTTGACCATATAGCTGAATTGTTTGAAGGTGTAGCAAAAATAGAAAAAGAGCATGAAGAAAGATATATGAAATTATTAGAAAATTTAGAAAACGGATTAGTATTCTCAAGAGATGGAGATAAAATTTGGAAATGCAGAAATTGCGGACACATCCATATCGGAAAAGAAGCTCCAGAAGTTTGCCCAGTATGTGCACATCCAAGAGCATATTTCGAAATCAAAGCAGAAAATTATTAATAAGCAAATAAAAAAGTATGCGGTCGCAATTTGCGACCGCAAAAAAATAATAAACATATAACAAAAAATCCAGAATATAAATTCTGGATTTTTGCATATATCTGTGTAATTATCTCTTAGAGAATTGTGGAGCTTTTCTTGCTTTTTTAAGTCCGTATTTTTTACGTTCTTTCATTCTAGCATCTCTTGTTAAGAATCCTGCAGATTTAAGAACTGGTCTATATTCTGCATTTGCTTCTACTAAAGCTCTTGCAAGACCATGTCTTACAGCTCCTGCTTGACCGCTAATTCCTCCACCTGTTACTTTTGCAATAACATCGAATTTATCTAGTGAGTTTGTTGCAACTAATGGTTGTTTTACAATAACTTTTAAAGTTTCAACACCTAAGAATTCATCTATTGGTTTGTTATTTATTGTTATATTACCATTACCATTTACAATTCTTACTCTTGCTATAGATTTTTTTCTTCTACCTGTTCCATAGAATGTTATTTTTTCTTTTTTTGTTGCCATATTACTTTACCTCCCAAATTTCAGGTTTTTGTGCTTGATTTTCATGCTCTGAGCCTGCATAAATTCTTACTTTGTTAATCATTTTTCTTCCTAATCTATTGTGTGGAAGCATTCCTTTTATTGCAAGCATCATTGCCTTTTCAGGATTCTTTGTAAGCATATCTCTTGCAACTGTTTCTTTCATTCCTCCGATATATCCTGAATGATGTCTATAAATTTTTTGATCTAATTTTTTACCTGTTAAAATTACGTCACTTACATTTAATATGATAACGTGATCACCTGTATCTTGATTTGGTGTAAATGTTGGTTTGTGTTTTCCTCTTAATAATTTAGCAGCTTCAGCAGCTACTCTACCTAATGGTTTTTGACTAGCGTCGATTATATACCATTTACTATCAATATTATTTCCTTTTGCCATATATGTTGTATTATTCATAGTAGAATTGTTCCTCCCTTATTAACATTTTAAATTATTTTTATGTAAGATAATATATTTTTAATCTACCGGGTAATAGGACAAAATATAACCTTACAAATATTCGTACCCCACTATTTTAATATATAAATTAAAAAAAGTCAACAAAAAGCATTGACTTTTTTAAAAAAATAGGTTATTATATTTAAGGTTAAAGAAGAAGAATCCACTTCTCACCTTATCCAAACAAGGAAAAAGGTTAATATTTAAATTACAAACAATAAATAGGTAATATAAATATCAAATGTGGATTAACTTGTTCTTTAGAACAAGTTTTTTAATTTGTCTTACTAAATTAATAAAAAGGTAAGGCAAATCAAAAACGAGTAGTACAAGGCAAACGAATAAAAAATTTTGAAATAGTGCAAAGGCACATGGAAAAATTTTTTATGAAGTTTAACGAAGTAATACGAAGTTTTTCATTTGTCTGGAGGTGAATGATATAAAACAAGACCAACTAATCAATGACCAAATAAGATTTAAAGAAGTCCAAGTAATTGATGACCAAGGTAACAAATTAGAAAAAATGCCTATACATGATGCATTAAACTTAGCAATGGACAAAAATTTAGATTTGGTTTTAGTTTCTTCAAATCCTACTAATCCAGTATGTAAGTTGATGGATTATGGGAAATATAAATTTGAGCAAGCAAAACGTGAAAAAGAATCAAAAAAGAAACAAAAAACATTTGAATTAAAAGAGTTAAGAGTTACACCAAATATTGAAGAACATGATTTTAACTTTAAAGTAAAAAACGCTAAAAAGTTTTTAAATGATGGAAATAAAGTTAAAATAACAGTTAGATTTAGAGGTAGAGAACTTAACTATGTAAAATTAGGTGAGCAAGTATTAAATAAATTTTCAGAAGAACTATCAGAAATTGCAACATTAGAAAAGAAACCTTTTTTAGAGGGAAAAAATTTATTTATAATACTAGCACCAAATAAATAAATATCATAAAAGGGAGGTACAAAAATGCCAAAGTTAAAAACAAATAAAGCAGCTGCAAAGAGATACTCTTATACAGCTAAAGGAAAAGTAAAAAGAACAGCAGCTAATTCAAGACACAGATTAGCAACAAAAACAAAGAGACAAAAAATGTCAAGAAGAGTAAGTAGTTATACAGACAAAACATGTGAAGCAGGAGTTAAAAAACTATTACCATATGGAAATTAAGGAGGGTGAAAATAAATGGCAAGAGTTAAAACAGCAAGAATTACAAGAAAAAAACATAAAAAAGTATTAAAACAAGCAAAAGGATATTTTGGAGCAAAAAGTTATAGATTTAGAAATGCAAATCAAGCAGTACTTAAATCATTATCTTATGCTTATGTTGGAAGAAAAGATAAGAAAAGTGATTTCAGAAAATTATGGATAACAAGAATCAATGCTGCAGCAAGAATGAATGGTACAACATATAGCAAAATGATTGCAGGACTTAAAAAAGCAAATGTATCAATAAACAGAAAAATGCTTGCAGATTTAGCAGTAAATGATATGAAAGCATTTTCAGAAATTGCAGAAATTGCAAAAAAAGCATAAATAAAAAAATGAAGTTGAAAAAAATCAACTTCTTTTTTTACGCACATTGGGGACGTAAAAGATGTGCGTTTTATTGTTTCTTCATTTTTGGTTTTGAAATAAGAGATGCAATATAACCAAAGAACACTGCTGCAGCAATACCTCCAGCAGCTGCTGCGGTACCACCAGTAAATGCTCCAACTAATCCCACTTCTTGCACTTTTTGAACAGCACCTTTAGCAAGAAGGTTACCAAAACCAGTTAAAGGAACTGTTGCACCTGCTCCTGCAAAATCTACTACATATTGATATATTCCGAAGACCTCCGAAGTATTGCACCAGTTGTTACAAATATAACAAGAATTCTAGCAGGAGTAAGCTTAGTTTTATCAATTAAAATTTGTCCTATTACACATATTAATCCGCCTACCACAAAACATTTTAAAAATTGCATCCAATCTAAATTACTAAAAAAATCTTGCATAACATATAATCCTTTCTTTAAATTTAAGCAAAATTAGCTTGCTCATTTTGCTTAAATTTTAATTAATTTTATTTTCTATTGATATTGCATGTGCAATACCAGGAATAGATTCACCTTGTTGAGAAGATGTAGCGTTTGTTAAAGCACCTGTTGCAATTAAAAGAATTTTATTTAATTTCTTCTGCTTTAATTGATTAAATAAATATCCAGAAAAAATACTACCACAACATGCACATCCAGAACCGACCTGAGTGAGTATCTTGTTTTTCTTTATCGAAAATCATTACGCCACAATCGTTATAGTTATTTTTGATGTTATATCCTTTAGTTTGACATAGCTCGGTTGCTATTTCTTTTCCTATATAACCCAAGTCTCCAGAAAATATTCCATCATAATAACTTGGATTTCTACCTGTATCTTTAAAATGAGTAATTAATGTATCAACAAATGCTGGAGCCATTGCAGCACCCATATTGTTAGCGTCTTTTATTCCCATATCTACTATTTTTCCAGTTGTAATACTTGTTATATATGGGCCTTCTCCATTTTTAGAAACTATTGCAGAACCTGCACCAGTTACAGTCCATTGAGAAGATGGTGGCCTTTGATTACCAAGCTCTAGAGGGAATCTAAATTGTTTTTCGGCACTACAAAAATGACTGGAAGCTGCAGCAATAATATTTTGAGCACCTCCGCCATCTATAAATACAGAAGCTAAGCTTAAGCCTTCTACAAATGTTGAACAAGCACCAAAAATTCCGAAAAAAGGAACACCAAGTTCTCTTAATCCAAAACTAGAAGAAATACATTGGTTTAATAAGTCACCAGCAAAACAATAGTCTATTTGGTCTGCTGGGATTTTTGATTTAATAATGCTAGCATTTACAGTTTCTTTTATAATTTTACTTTCTGCTTTTTCCCAAGTTTTTTCACCCCAAAATTCATCATCTAAGCATTTATCAAAATACTCTGCCATCGGCCCTTCAGCTTCTTTTGGACCAACAATAGATGCAGTTTCGAGTATTGTTATTGGATTATCAAATTTAATAGTTTGACTACCGATTTTTTTCATAAAATCTCCTTTCTGTTAGATAAATTGTAATTTGTAAAATATTAATTAATTTCTAGAGAACGCTTAATTAAACAAATTACAATTTATATAAATAAAAAATAATTAAAAAGTTATACTAAAGTTATGGTTTGTGTATTAAAAATTAAATAAACTATTCCAACAAGGATAGATGCAGAAATTCCATAAACTAATACAGGACCTGCAACTGTAAACATTTTTGCTCCAACACCCATAACATATCCTTCTGATTTATACTCCATTGCAGGTGATACTATTGAATTTGCAAAACCAGTTATTGGAACAAGAGAACCTGCACCTGCAAATTTTCCTATTTTATTAAATATATTAAGAGCTGTTAAAAATGCACTTAAAAATATTAATATAATTGATGTTATAGTTGCGCTAATTTCATTATCTAATCCTCTATACTTACAAATTTCCATTATAAATTGGCCAATTGTGCAAATTAAACCACCAACCCAAAATGCATTAAAGCAATTTTTTATAATAGGTGAATTAGGCGATTTTTGATCAACATAGTCTTGATATTCCTTAGTTGTATTAATAGGTTTCATATTAATTCTCCTTTCTATTATCTCTAGTTTCATCAATACTAAAAGATAAATCTATTGTGGAATAATATTGAATAATTTTATTTCCATCAATTTTTGCTTTTTGTTCTAAAACAGTAACAGATGAGATATAGTCAATACTTTTAGATGCTTCCATTATTGTTTTATTAATTGCATCTTTCCAAGACACATCAGAAATACCTGTTAATTTTAAATGTTTTTCAACTATCATATAAATAAAACCTCCATTGAAAATAATGTATATTAGTATATTTTCCAAAATTGCTAAAAACATACAAAAATGAAAGAAAAAAATCATATTACAGTTATATTACAATTAGATTACAATTGTGTAATAATTGTTGACTTTATGGTATTTTCATATAAAATAATAATGAAAAAATTGTTATAATTGAATATTTTGCTAAAACAAGAGAAATGTTCAAGTATGAAACATTAAAAAATGTCAAAAAATATAAACAAAAGTTAAAGTAAGGAGAAAAAAATGCCAAGTTGTTTAGGATTATATATTGAAAATAATGTAATTAAATATGCTAAAGTTTCTAAAGAACGTGAAAACTATAAAGTTGAGGCTTTTGGTATAAAGTTTTCTGATAATGTTGATGAAACAGTAAAGCAAATAGTAAATGAAACATATAGTTATAAGGTTCCAATTAGTACAAACTTATCAAATGAACAATATACTTATTCAGAACTTTTTAGTTTATTAAATCAAAAGTATTTAAATAATGCAGTAAAAACTGAATTTGAGTATTTTTGTAATGAAAAGCATAAAAATTTTAATGCTTTAGATTATAGAAATTTAATAGTACCAAATTTAAATGATAAAGATAAGATAACAAGTTTATATGCATATACTGATAAAGTTCATACTGTAGCAAAACTTCAATTACTATCTGGTTTTAAAGTAAACAATATATCTCCATTACCTATAACCTTATCTAATTTAATACGTTCGGTAGATAAAAAGAATAGAGTTATATTGAATATAGAAGAAAATACGTCTGTTACTTTTATAGTTGAGGGAAAAGTTCAAAGAGTAGAATTAATAGACGAAGGAATGAAGGAAATATTTGATAATATTATAATGAAAGAAAATTCTTATGATAAAGCTTATGAAATTTGCAAGAATACTACAATATATACTTCACAAGGTAGAAACTTGCAAGTTGAAGAAAATGAATACATGGAAGACATAATGCCTACACTATATAAGATTGTAGAAAAAACAAAAGAAGTTATTAGAAAAAGTCAAATATCAGTAGATGAAATATATATAACAGGTTTAGCTGCTGCAATTAATAATATTGACTTGTACTTCCAAGAGAATTTCCTTGAAATGAAATGTGAGATATTAGCACCATTCTTTATTCAAAAATCGAATATAAAATTAAATATAAAAGATTATATAGAAGTAAACTCAGCAATTTCATTAGGACTTCAAGGATTAGGACTTGGATATAAAGAAATAAACTTTAAAAAGGTTGGAGCATGGGAACAATTACAGCAATTAATGAACATTGAAATAAAATCTAGCAAGAATAAAGGCAAATCATCATCAAATTCTTCAAATGCAATGGGAAAAATAAAAGATATATTCCAATCAGATTTTAGCAAACCAATAGATAGGGTAGAAAGAAATATGATAAGATTTGCATCAGGAATATTAATTTTGATAGTATTATATGTAGCTTTTTCTACTATAATTATGAATCAAATTAATAATAAAGAAGTAGAAGTACAAGAGTTTATAACAGATGCAAAAGAACAAATATCTAAAGTAACAGATAATACAAGACTTATAAATGAAAGAGCTTCACAATATGATGCTTTAGTTGAAAAAATAAATGAAGCAAATGACAAACTTACAGAAAGTTACGCAAAGAAAAATGTGCTTCCTAATTTCTTAACAGAAGTAATGTTTAATATACCAAAAGAAGTACAACTTTTATCTATGCAAAACTCTAGTGGTAAGTCAATAAAAATAGAAGCTAAATCGAAAGAATATGAACAGTTAGGATATTTTGTTGCTAAAATTAAAAATGAGGGAATTCTTACAGATGTAACTGCTACATCAGGAGTTAGACAAGGAGACTTTATATTAGTTACAATTGAAGGAAATTTACCATATTAATAAATAAAAAATAAGAAGGAGAATATCGTGAAAAAAATATTAATATCAATTTTAATTATATTATTATTAGTCTTAACAGGTTTTGCACTTGCTAAAGGAATTAGTTTCTTGAAAATAAAAAGTATTAACAATATAAAAACAGCAAGCACTCAATTAGATAATGATTTTGGCGAAGCTCAAGAGATTTCTAGCATAACTTATCCATCAGAAGTAGATAATTTAGAAGCAGCTATAAAAAAATTAAAAATGAGCAAGCAAGAATATGAAAATAAAAGTGCAATTAAGGAAGGAGAAAATGGACCAGGTACTGTTGAAATAAAAACATATAAACAACATTACTTGTGGACAATACTTGGAAATTACAGAAAAGATAGAGGAATAAAAACATTAAGTTTGGATTTAAGATCTACACAAGCTAAAGATGTATATGATTTACAATTTACACTATTAGGTAGTTATACATCAATAACAGATTTTCTATATGATATAGAAAATGATGAAGAGTTAAACTTCGAAATTAAAGATTTTACAATTTCTTCAGATTTAGGTACAGTTTCTACTTCTACTACTCAAACATCTGGTCAAAATGCTGACAATACTAATACAACTGATAATGCTAATTCAAACAATGAAAATAATAATTCACAAACAAGTGGACAAACATCAAATCAATCAAATACGAGCAATACTTCTTCAAGTGCACAAGGTGATGGAATAACACTTCAAGCTAGATTTACTGTAGAAGATATAGGTATTACTTTAGATTAGGATAATGGAGGTTAAAAATGGCAAAATCAATTTTTAAAGAAATAGGTATAGTACTATTACTTTTAATAGCAGTAGGATTAGTACTTGCAATAATATTTTATGATTATATACCAAATAATAAAACTGTACCAATGAAAATCGAGGGCTATAAAGTTCCTGAAGATGTAAAGCAAGAACTTGAAGCAGCAGGTGTACAAGAAGAAAATATAGTTAAAACTTTCTATATTGATAGTACAGATTTAAATGCTTATGAAACGACAAAAGAGTATAATAAAGGAAAAGCAAATCCATTTGCAGATTATTCAACAGATGAAACAGGAAATAACAATACATCAGGAGGAAATAGCAGCAATCCAAGTAGCAATGAAGTAAGTGGAAATACTAATACAGATAATCAAAACGAAGAAGAAAACACAAATCAAAATGAGGTGTATATTACTACACCAGGTAAAAATTATTGATATTATTTATATTAAATAATATATAAAATTAAAAAAAGGAGGGAAACAAATGATGAGAGGTCAAAAAGGTATAACATTAATAGCATTAGTAATAACAATCATAGTAATGTTAATATTAGTTGTTGTTTCAGTAACAGTAGCATTACAAGGAGGATTATTCACATCTGCAAAAAGTGCAGCTACTAATACAAACGCTGAACAACAAGCTGAATCACAATTGTCAAATGGAATTATTAATGTTGATGGTAATTTATATCAAATCGATGATTATGCAAAAAATGCTACTCCAAACAATGTTAATCCATCAGCAAGCTAATAAAATAATAAAAAGCATTTGTATAAAGGCATATGCATGAAATATATGTATATGCCTAAATTTCTATAAAGGAGTATAACTTTGGAAATAATACTATATTTTCTAATTTTTATAATGGGTACGCTGTTTGGAAGTTTTTTTTCACTTGCAGTTTATAGAATACCTATAAAACAAAGTATAATGAAAGGAAGATCATATTGCCCAAAATGTAATCATAAATTATCATTTTTGGATTTAATTCCAGTACTTAGTTATATAACTTTAGGTGGAAAATGTAGATATTGCAAAGAAAAAATAAGACCAAGATATCTTTGCTTAGAAATTCTTTCAGGAATAGTATTTCTTTTATTTGCTATAACATTAAAAATTGATATATATAATTTGGAAATACCAAAATTAATATATTTTATTTTTGGAATTTTGTTTATATCAACATTATTTATAATTGGTGGTATAGAAAAAGAAAAACATTATGTAGAAAATTCTGTATTATTATTTGGACTAATAGTTGAGGCTATATATATAATATATTTATATATATTAAAAGTTAATATATATAGATATGTCATATATTTATTTGCAATGCTTATATTTTTGCTAATAAATACAATATCATTAAAAAGAAAAGGAAAAGAATTATATCCTATTCAAATATTAACTTTATGTTCATACATATCGATATTTATAAAAGAAGAATTAGTTATAATAAGCATTATAGTAACTTTATTATTAGTAGCAATAAAACAAATATTAATATCGAAAAATAATAGTAAAAAAGAAATAGTAGATAATCAAAAAGAAATTATACCTATTGGATTTTATCTATGTGCTACTAATGTAGCAATGATAATTTTGCAGAATTATATTTTTTAAGGGGATATACTATGAAAAATAAAAGATTAAGGAGCCAAAAAGGTTTTGCTGGAGCAGATGCTTTAATTGCAGTTTTAATTATTGCATTGTTTTCAGGCTTAATTGCTTCAATTTCATATAATATATATTTAGGTAATAGTTCTATTAAAAGAATCAGTAAAGCAAATCAGTATATAGTTGATATGTTTGAATATGTAGATAGAACCTATTACGATGACATAACAGAAGAAAGTTTAGTAGAATATTTTAATAACAAATATTATTTTGAAACAGATGGAACAACTCCTAAAAATAAAGCAGAAGTCAAAATGATAAAACAAGGTGAAGAAAAAGCAGATACACCTTTCCAAGCAGAAATTAATATAACAAAATATAATGCACAAGAAGGAAACACTGACAAATTAGATTTAGTAGAAGAAATAACGATGACAGTAAGATATAAATTAGGTAATAAAGACCAAGCAATTGAGATGAAAAAAACAAAAGCAAGAGAAAAATTAGTTACGCCTAATGTACCAGATTTGTCATCGTTAGAACTGCAAGATGGATATAAAGCATATTCGATAAAAAGAGAAAGTGGCTCTTGGAAAGTTTTCGATAATGAAAATGATGCATGGTATAATTACGAAACAGGAGATTGGGCATTAGTTGTTGCATCAAGTGAAGAATTAAATGATGGTGATGAAATAAATATAGATAATTTAGAAAATGGAGAGGAAATATATTATTGGATTCCAAGATATGCATATAATGAATCAAATAATGATTTAAAATTTTTATTTAACACAAGCAATAATTATGTAGATAGGAGTGGACAATATGACATTATAACGCCAATTGATAATGCGCAATATACAATGCCTACAGGTTTTACTTTAGACAATGCAGATAAGCTAGGAGTTTGGAGTAAGGATACAAATGATGAAATATATCAAAAGTTAAACACTATATACCCATTGAATAAATAAAATTGGTAATATTATGTAAATAGCTAAAATATGTATTCATCGATAAAAAAATATATTATAATATAAAATATAAGAGGATTTTAGTTTTATAATATAAAAAATCTAAGGATAAAATATAAAGTTTACTTTAGTAAAATTAAAGGAGGAAATATCTATGGACAACAAAAGAAAAATACCAATTGGAATAGAACTAGTTAGAAGAGGAATAATAAGTGAAGCTGATATCAATAGAGCACTAGATTATCAAAGAGATAATTCTGACATGAAAATCATAGAAATTATACACAAATTAGGATTATGTGATGAGTATTTATTGATAAAGGCATTAGGAGATATATTAGATGAAAGAGCAATGATATTAACAAATAATGATATAAATCTAAATGTTTTAGATTATATTTCAATAGATATTGCAGAGCAAAATAAGGCTATACCATTTGAATTAAATGGCAATAAAATAAAAGTATGTTTTGCAGATACTTTAAATACAAGGGCTGTAGACACAGTTAGATTAATATTGCTTAACAAAGGTCTTATAATGGAAAAATACATTACATTTGAAGATAATGTAAATGAAATTTTAAAAACATTACAAGGAACTGCAGCAGAGGATATAAACTCAAATGCTGATACTACTGGATTAGTTGATAGTATCATCAAAACAGGTATGAAAAAAAGAGCAAGTGATATTCACTTTGAACCATTAGAAAACTCAGTAAGAGTAAGATATAGAATTGACGGTCAATTAGTAAATGCAGTAAAAATACCAAAAGAAAAACAAACTCAAATTATAGGAAGATTAAAAGCAATTTCTAATATGTATCAAGAAAAACAAGAATCACAAGATGGAAGAATTTTATCATATCCAGATTATAACATTCGTGTATCTTCTCAAAAAAATGTTTATGGTGAAAAATTTGTGCTAAGATTACTTAAAAAGAATCTTAATATTAGAGGACTTGCAGAACTAGGATTTCCAAATGATGAACAACTTATTAAATCAAGTTTTAATAAAAGAAACAGTATTACAATTATTGCAGCACCAACTGGTGAAGGTAAAACAACAACACTTTACAGTATTATAGATTACTTAAATAGACCAGAAATAAATATTACAACAATTGAAGACCCAGTTGAAATTCGTATTCCAGGATTAAATCAAATAGAAATAGACGAAAAATTAAGATTTTCAGATTCATTAAGAACAGTTTTAAGACAAGATCCAGATATCATATTACTTCGGAGAGGTAAGAGATAGAGAAACTGCCGAAATAGCATTTCAAGCAGGACAAACAGGACATTATGTATTATCAACAATACATACAGTAGATGCAATAGAGGTTATTACAAGACTTAGAAAAATGGGTATATCAAATTACGATATATCAAGTACAGTAGGAACATTAGTATCACAAAGATTAGTTAGAAAGATTTGTAAAAAATGCGCAAGAAGAAGAGAATTTACAGAACAAGAAAAAATGTTTATAAATCAAATTGGTGAAAAATACAATGTTAACTTTGATTTAACAGACAAATATACATATGATGCAGTAGGATGTAAAGAATGTAACAATAGTGGATATTATGATAGAATTGGTATTTTTGAAGTTTTATCCGTAGAAGATAATTTGAGACATTTAATAGTAAAAGATGCATCAACTATAGAAATTAGAAATGAAGCATTACAAGGAAGCTATAAACCACTAGTAGTAGATGCTATTAATAAAGTTTTGAATGGAATTACTAATTTAGATGAAATAGACAGAAAATTAGTAATATATTAAAACAAAAGAAAAATAAGGAGGATAACAATGATAAATATAAATAAAATACTAGATACTGCAATAGAGCAAGATGCATCAGATGTACATTTAATATATGGACTAAAACCAATACTTAGAATTTCAAGAGAATTAAAAGAAATAGAAGATGAAGATGTAGTTGAGGAAAACGAATTATATGAAGCTTATGATTACTTCCTAAGAGGAAATGTAGATAAAGATGAAATATATAAAGAAACAAAAAGATTAGATTCATCTTATGAATATAAAGATATAAGATTAAGAGTAAATATATCTTCAGCAGATGATATGCCAATATTTACTCTAAGAATTATAAAAAATAGTTTACCTAAATTCGAAGATTTAGGAGTTCCTGATATAGTAAGACGTATGACATATCAACCACAAGGTTTGATATTAGTAACAGGAAAAACAAATTCAGGAAAAACAACAACATTAAATGCATTAATTAATGAAATAAATGAAAAACAAAATAAAAAAATTCTTACACTAGAAAAACCAATAGAATACAAACATACCTGTAAAAAATCTATAATTGTACAAAAAGAAGTTGGAAAAGGTGGAGATGTTGAAAACTTTAGAGATGGTGTTAAAAACTCTTTAAGAGAAGACTGCGATATACTAGTAATAGGAGAGATAAGAGACAAAGAAACGATGGAAGCTGCAATAGATATGGCTGAATCTGGACATTTAGTAATAGGAACATTGCACACAAAATCTTGCGCTGAAACAATTGACAGAATGATAAACTTCTATGAAGTAAGAGACCAAGCAAGTATAAAATATTTAATGTCTTCACTATTAAAACTAGTAGTATCACAAAGATTAATAAAAGGAACAGATGGAAAACTAGTTATGATACCAGAAGTAATGGTTGTTGATAATGTAGTTGCAGGTTGCATAAGAAAAGAAAAGTTTAGTGTTTCTGAATTAGAAGATGCAATACAAAGTAATCTTGACAAAGGAAACGTAAGCCTTATAAATTCAATTGCAAAAGTATTTGTTGATGAAAAAATAACGCTAGAGCAAGCAAAATCACAAATTGAAGAAAAAAATATTGAGACATTAAATAGAACTATTATGCAAATGAAAATAAGAAATGCTAATTAAAAGGATAGGAGGACTCATACAATGCCTTTATATATTTATAGAGCTGTAGATAGAGATGGACAAGTCATAAGAAATAGAGTAGAAGAAGTAAATAGATTCATCCTATTACAAAAAATAAAAAAGAATGGATATATGCCTATTAATGTTACTCAAATACAGATGAGTAACAGAGCAAGCAAAATAATGAAAAAGAAAAAGAGAAATTTAGAGTCAAGCGATAGTGTATTAAAAACAATGAGACAAAGAGAATTAAACAATAGCACTAAGACTAATTCTGAATTATTCAAAGAAAAGGCAAAACGAATTCTATTTTCAAATGTAAAAATAAGTAATAGAGATATAGTTATATTTACACAAGACTTTTATCTACTTAAAAAAGCTAATTTTAATAATATACAAGCATTATCTACTATTATTGAAAGTACAGAAAATGATTCATTTAGAGCCATAGTAGAAGATATACTACTAGGTGTAGAATCTGGTGAAAACATGTATACAACAATGGAATATTACACAGGTGTATTTCCACCAATATATATAAATATGATAAAAGTAGGAGAACTATCTGGTTCATTAACAAGGGCATTAGAACAAGCAGTTAAATATTTAGATGATACAGCAGCACTAAACAAAAGAATAAAAAGTATATTAATTCCTAACCTTGTACAATTTTTTGGATTACTAGCATTATTAGTAATAGGTACATTAATAGCAGTACCTGGTATTCAAAAAGTATTTGATCAAGTAGGAAGTACAGATCAGTTGCCACCAGTTACTTTATGGTTTAAAGGAGTGTTAGATAAATTAATACAATTTTGGTATATACCTACAGGATTAATATTGGCTGCATTTTTAGGAATATTCTTCTATATTAGAACTCCAGAAGGAAAATATAGATTTGATAAATTTAAATATAAAATGCCAGTATTTGGACCATTAATATATGCCATAGATTTTTCAAGACTTGTAAGAGCAATATTATTAAATATTAGAAATGGTATGAGAATACAAGATGCACTAGAAACAAGTAAAAATGTAGCAACGAACTTAGTTATGCTTTCACTTATAGAGTCATCTCTTAACAATATCTTAATTGGACAAAGCTGGATAGAACCATTTGAAACTTCAGGATATTCAAGCCCGATGATAACTGAAATGTTAAAGATAGGTATGCAAACAGACTTAGCAGAGATGATGGAAAAATTACTAGAGTATATGGAAATAGATATTGATAATATTATGCAGAAAATTATGAAAACATTACCTCAAATAGTATATATAATAGTAGGAATACTATTGATATTTGTAACATTAGTTGTATTAGTACCATTAATGCAAATTTATATGGGTACTTGGTTATTCTCAGCATATTTATAAAAATGATTAAAGTAACAAAATCTTATAATTTCTGTTATGAAAATGGCAGAGTTATAAGATTTTGACGTTTAAGTGATAAAACAAACAATTAATAAATATGTTACTAATTGAAAGTGGAGGAAAATAAATGAAAATAGGAATTGATGTAGGCGGAAGCCATGTCGGATTAGGAATTGTTGATAAAAATGGAAAAATAATTTTTAAAAAAGAAAGAGATTATGAGATTCATAAAAAAGATATGTCTAAAGTTGTATTAAATACAATAATTGAATTAATAGACCAAGCAATAAACAAAAGTAAAATAGATAAATTTGAGTCAATTGGAATTGCTGTTCCAGGAACTGTATCTAATGGAATAATTATAAGGGCAGAAAATTTAGGTATAAAAAATTTAAACATAGAAAAAGAATTAAAAGAAAAATTTAATATACCAGTATATCTGCAAAACGATGCAAAATGTGCAGCAATTGCAGAAAAGAAATTTGGAAGTTTAAAAAAATATGATGATGCAATATTTTTAGTAATAGGAACAGGAATAGGAGGAGCAGTATTTTTAGATGGGAAACTTTTAAGACCAAAAAAGTATTCTGCATTTGAAGTAGGACATATGGCAATTCACAAAAATGGAAAAGTATGTGGTTGTGGAAGAAAAGGATGCTTTGAAACATATGGATCTATTAAAAGATTAAAAGAAAAAATAAAAAAAGAATTTAATTTGCAAAATGCAGATGGGAAACAAATAAAAGAATTTATGATAAAGAACAAAGGAAATACAAAACTTGAAAATATTATTGATACATACATAGATGATTTAAGCATAGGAATTGCAAATTTAATTAATATATTTGAACCAGAAATAATATCAATAGGAGGAAGTTTTGCCTATTATAAAGAAATACTACTAGGTAGATTGCAAAATAGAATAATACAAAGTGGATATTTATTTAATAAAGAAGAAAGGCCCAAATTAGTAATTGCAAGCCTTAAAAATGATGCAGGAATTATAGGTTCAGCAATGATATAAATTATAATATTAAATTGAAAATTAAATTTAAAAATATATACAAATTATTTATATTTAATGATATAATTTATTTTGAATTAAGGGGGAAATAAAATTGGGTAAAATTGTATTATTAGATGAACTAACAATAAATAAAATTGCAGCAGGAGAAGTTATCGAAAGACCAGCTTCTGTAGTAAAAGAACTAGTTGAAAACTCAATAGATGCAGGAGCAAGTAATATAACTGTTGAAATACAAAATGGTGGAATTGGAAAAATAAGAATCATAGATAATGGATGCGGAATATCAAAAGATGATATGGAGTTTGCATTTGAAAGACATGCAACTAGCAAAATAAGAAAAGCAGATGATTTAGAAACAGTTAAATCTATGGGTTTTAGAGGTGAGGCTTTAGCTAGTATTGCAGCTATTGCAAATGTAGAAATGATATCAAAAACTGAAGATGATGACATTGGAAACAGAATATTAGTAGAAGGTGGAAAAATTCTAGAGCAAGAAGAGGCAGCATCACAATTAGGAACAACTATAACAGTTAGTAATCTATTCTTTAATACACCTGTAAGATATAAATTCTTGAAGAAGGACTTTACAGAAGCTGGATATATTGAAGATGCAGTAACAAGAATAGCACTTGCAAATCCAGATGTTTCTATAAAACTAATAAATGGAAGCAAAACAGTTATTGCAACTACAGGAACAGGAAACGTCAAAGATGTTATATACACCATATACGGAAAAGAAATAGCAGAAGGAATTATTCCTGTAGATTATGAATATGAAGGTATAAAAGTACAAGGTGTAGTTGGAAAACCAGAAATTGCACGTAACAATAGAACATATCAAATGTTTTTTGTAAATAAAAGATATATAAAAGACAAAACCTTATCTGCAGCTGCAGAGCAAGCATTTAAAGGTTTATTAACTATTGGAAAATATGGATTTTTAGTATTAAATATAGATATAGATGCTAAAAAAATAGATGTTAATGTACATCCAACGAAACTAGAAATTAGGTGGTCGGAAGAACAAAAAGTTTTTAAAGCGGTTTTCCATTCAATAAGAGAAAGCTTGCTTAAAGGAGATTTAATACAAAACCCTGAAAAAGAAGTAAATAATGAAGAAGAAATTGAAGAAAAAGTACAAGAAGAACCAAAAGAAATACAAACAAATAGTGATAATGAAAATGTAAGAATACCAGCAAATATATTAGAAAACAGTGTAGAGCAAGATTTTAAAAATAAAACAGTTAGAGTTCCAAGCTTTATGAATATGTTTAAAAAGAAAAACGTAGAAGATGATGATACTAAAGAAGATAATATGATGCAAGATATATTTAATCAAAAAAATGGAATAAATGAAGAAAACAAAAATGAAAATCAAGACGAAAATAAAGTAGATGAGCAAGACGAAGATATTATCAAAAATAATTTTAAAACGCCTACAGAAGAACAAATTGACAAAGTATCTAGTATAATAAATTTGCAAAAAAATATGCAAGGAACAACTAGAGCTTCAGAAGAGCCTAATGAAGGCTTTGACGAAATGTATGTAAAAGCATTTGGAAAACTACCTGAAAAAGAAGAGCAAGAAACACAAAAAGAACAAGTAGAAAGTATAAAATTAGAAAACATGTCAGTATTTGACCAAGATGAAAAATATGTAAAAATGCCTGATTATAAATATATAGGAGCACTATTTTCTACATATATAGTTATAGAAATAAAAGATGAAATATATATAATAGACCAACATGCTGCACATGAAAGAGTAATGTATGAAAAGGTAAAAGAAAATTTCTATAGCAAAGAAGAAAAAGATTCTCAAATAATGTTACTTCCAGACATTATAACATTATCACATAAAGAAAAAGATATTGTAAAAGAAAATTTGCAACTATTTGAAAAAGCAGGATTTATGCTTGAAGAATTTGGTGATAATACAGTAAGATTAATAGGAGTTCCATCATTATGTATGGAATTAGATACAAAAGAACTATTCTTAGAATTATTAGATGAAATTGATACAGTAGCAATAACAGCAACACAGGAAAAAGAAGAAAAGTTTATTAGTACAGTAGCATGTAAAGCAGCTGTAAAAGCAAATATGAATTTAAGTAAAGAAGAAGTAGACGAACTAATGGAAAAATTACTTGCTTTGCCAAATCCATTTACATGCCCACATGGAAGACCTACAGCTATAAAAATGAGTAAAAGCGATATAGAAAGAAAATTTAGTAGAAGATAATATTAAATAAAGGAAAAAACATGAATAAACCAAAAGTAATAGTAATTGCAGGACCAACAGCATCAGGAAAATCAAATCTTGCTGTTGAGCTTGCAAAAAAAATTAATGGAGAAATAATATCTGCTGATTCTATGCAAATATATAAAGATATGAATATAGGAACAGCTAAAATATCTAAAGAAGAAATGCAAGGAATCAAACATTATATGATAGATTTTGTAGAGCCTAATAAAAGATATAGTGTTTCTTCATATAAAAAAGAAGCGGAAAAAGCAATAAAAGAAATTTTAAGTAAAAATAAAACACCAATAATTTGTGGCGGAACAGGTCTATACATTAATTCTCTAATTTATGGAATAGAATTTCAGGAAGAAGAAATAGATGAAACATATAGAAATGAATTAATGCAAAAAGCAGAAAATGGGGAATTAGAAGATTTATATAATATGGCTTTTGAAATTGATCCTGAGGCAACAAAAAAAATAAGCAAAAACGATAAAAAAAGAATAATAAGAATATTAGAAATATATCACAAAACAGGAAAGACAAAAACACAGCAAGATATAGAATCAAGAAAAAATGAATTAAAATACGACTATATAGTATTTGCAATTAATACAGATAGAGAAGTTTTATATGACAAAATAAATAAAAGAGTAGACAAAATGATAGAAGCGGGATTAATCGAAGAAGTAAAATCCATTATAGAAAAGTATGATGAATTTCCAACAGCAATGCAAGGACTTCGGGTATAAAGAAGTGGTAGAATATTTGCAAGGAAATATAGAAAAGGAAGAAATGATAGAAAAAATTAAAATGCAAACTAGAAGATATGCAAAAAGACAAATGACGTGGTTTAGAAAAAACAAAGAAATATATTGGCTAAATGGTAAGGATAATATTACAAAAAACGTAAAGATTATATTAAAACAGTTAGAATGTTAAATAGTGCAAAGCAAAAAGGGGGATTTAATTAAATGGCTATAAAACAAGATAAAAAACAAAAAAGCAAAAAGACAAAAAGTAAAAACAAAAAAAATATAGCTAAAGTATTAATTCTTACAGTTGCAATAGCACTATTTATATTTGTTATGTATAAAGTTGTAAGCCTAGTAATTGTTCCAACAGAAATGTTTATGATTGAAAACGGAACAATATACAATGAAGAAAGTGCAGTCGGTTATCTAATAAGAGACGAGAAAGTTGCAGAAGGAAGCGATTCTAGTAATGGAATTATACAAATTAAAGGAGAAGGAGAAAAAGTTGCAAAAGGTGACCAAATTTTTAGATATGCAAGTGATAAAGAAAATGAAATAAACGCAAAAATAGATGAGTTAAATGGCAAAATACAAGAAGCTTTGCTTAGTCAAAAAGATTTATTTCCAAGTGATATAAAAGCAATCGAAAGCCAAATAGAAAATAAAATAGATGGAATAAATAAAAAAAATGATATTCAAGAAATATCAGAATATAAAAAAGATATAAATACATATATAACAAAAAAATCAAAAATAGCAGGTGATTTAAGCGGTGCAGGTTCATATATTAATGGACTAATAAAAGAAAGAGAAGATTTGCAAAGCAGTCTGCAAAAGGGCTCTAAATATGTTAGTGCACCTATAGCTGGAGTTGTTTCATATAGAGTTGATGGACTAGAAGATGTATTAACACCAAATAATTTTAAAGATTTAAATAAAGATATGCTCGAAGATTTAAATTTAGAAGTTGGGCAAATTGTAACAACAAGCAGTGAAAATGGTAAAGTCATAAATAATTATGAATGTTATATTGCTACAATACTTGATTCTGATGAAGCAAAGAATGCTGAAGTAGGAAATAGAGTATATTTAAGATTATCAAATCAAAAAGAAATATCAGCAACAATATCATACATAGAAAAACAAAAAGACAAATCTATATTAATAGTATTTAGAACAGGTGATAATGTCGAAGAATTAATAGAATATAGAAAAATAACATTTGATGTAATTTGGTGGAGATATAATGGATTAAAAGTCTCAAAATCTGCAATTACTTATGATAATGGATTAAGCTATGTAGTAAGGAATAGAGCGGGATACCAAGATAAAATATTAGTAAAAATATTGAAAGAAAATAGCAATTATTGTATTGTAGACAACTATGATAATGAGGAGCTTAAAAACTTAGGATATAGCACAGAAGATATAAGAAATATGAAGAAAATTTCAATATATGATGAAATAGTAATCAATCCAGAAATACAATAAAATGTTACAAAAATATTACAGAAGCATTAAGATTTAATTACAAACGTAAAAACTATTGACAATAAATGAAAAAAGATAGATACTATTACTAGTAAATACTAAGGAGAAATTTTAGGAGGTTAAAAAAATGGCAGGAGCAATTATGAATAAATTTTATGGCTTATTAGGATTAGAACCAGATAATGAAGAAGACCCAGCTGAAAATGAGAACGAAAATGTATATTCATATAATTATGACAAGGAAACAGAACAGGAAGATGAACAAGAAGAAAAAGGATTCTTCGGAAGAATAAATAAAAGTAAGGTAGTGAATATGCCAGGAACACAACAAGTTAGAATGGTAATAACACAACCAACAACATTTGAGCAATCTGAAGAAATATGTAACTATTTAAAAGAAAGAAAATCAGTAATAGTAAATCTTGAATATGTAAATAAAGATGTTGCAAGAAGAATAGTTGATTTCATAAGTGGAGCAGTACATGCATTAGATGGACATATACAAAAAGTGTCAAATGCAATATTCTTAGTAGCACCAGTTAATTACGAAATAGCAAGTGATTTAGCAAGAGAAGAAATAAAAAGCAAACTTTCAGTATCATGGCTTAGAAACAATCAATAGTATTTAATAGTTTTGGGCATACTTATATATATGCCCTTTTATTAAATAAAAAGTAGGAGGAGATATCATGTTAACACCACTAGATATAGAAAATAAAAGATTTGGCAAACAAGTAATGAATGGATACAATGTAAACGAAGTAGATGATTTTTTAGATGAATTAACAGTAGAATATGAAAAACTATATAAAGAAAATGCAGAATTAAAAGAAAAAGGTGAAGAATTAAATAGTGATGTAGGCAAATACAAAAACATAGAAAATACTTTACAAAACACACTAGTAATGGCACAAAAAACAGCTGATGAAATTACTACAGTTGCAAAACAACAAGCAGAACAAATGATAAAAGATGCTGAATATCAAGCAAAAACTGCATTAGACGAAATAAATACACAAGTAGTATTAAAGGAAAAAGAAATTGAGGATTTAAAAAAGCAATTCGAAGTATACAAAGCAAAAATGGAATCACTATTAATTTCTCAATTAGAACTTTTAAAAGAAATAAAAGAAGATTAATTAATATAATTATAAATCCTGAAAAAATCAAAAAGATTGCAATTAAAAAGCAATCTTTTTTTGTATAAAAAGATATATTGTCAAAATTTAGAAAATGTGATATAGTAATAATATGATGGAAATTTATTGTATTTCATCAAAACTAAAAAATGTGTATTAGACTTATATAGTCTTAAGCGGGAGGAAGAAAATGAATAAGAAAGATCCAAGATTCAGCATAATAATATGTGCATATAATATTGAAAACTATATATCAAAAGCTATTAATAGTGTTTTAAAACAAGATTTTGATAACTATGAATTAATTTTAGTAAATGATGGATCAGTAGATAAAACATTAGAGATATTAAGAGGATATGAAAGCAAGAACAAAGATAAAATAAGAGTAATTGACAACGGTAAAAATTTAGGGTTAGGCAAATCAAGAAATATAGCAATAAAGCAAGCAAAAGGAGAATATATTGTACACTTAGATGGTGATGATACAATGTATGAAAAAGAAACATTATCAAAAATTGATAAAACAATAGGAAATGAAAACATAGATTTAATTTATTTTGGTGTTAAATAT
The DNA here is from genome assembly GCA_947628465.1 of uncultured Clostridia bacterium. Next base: position 6,303 of record CANQZZ010000005.1, on the reverse strand, counting down.
GTAGGTGGAGATAATAAAGCTCATATACCAACAGAGGAAAATTCAACAAGAGAGGCAAGAATTGTATGTGATATGCATTTTGCAGTTGCAAGTAAAGTATGGAGAAGAGAATTTTTAGAAAAAAATAATATAGAATTTATAGAAGATATGTATTATGAGGATATGGTTTATTCAATAAAAGCAACCATTATGGCAAAAAAATTAAAATATGGTGCATTCCCAATATATTATTATCATCGTAATAGAGAAGGTAGTATAATGGCAACTCCTAATATAAAGAGATGCAAAGATATGTACAAGATGCTATATTATTTAATGGAATTATATGAGACAACACCAAAGAAATTACAACCATATTTATTAAGCTTTATAGATAATGAAACAAAAAGTTTACCTATAAGAATTAATGCTGTATTAGAATCTTTAAAAGATAAATCAATAACACCAGCATTGCCAAAAAGAAACTATAAATTTGAGGAGAATGCATGTATTTAATAGTAGGTCTTGGAAACCCAGAGGAAAAGTATGCAAATACAAGGCATAATATGGGATTTGACGTAATAAATGAAATATCTAAAGAATGTAATATAAAAGTATCAAAGTCTAAATTTGATGCTTTTTATGGCGTGGGCGAAATAAATGGTAAAAAAGTAATACTTGTTAAACCGCAAACATTTATGAATGAAAGTGGCAAAAGCGTTATAAAATTCAAAAAGTTTTATAAAATTTCAAATAAAAATATAATAGTTACATATGACGATATGGATTTAAATATAGGTGATATTAGACTAAAAGCAAAAGGAAGCGCTCGGAACTCATAATGGAATGAAATCTGTTGTAGAAAACTTAAACACAGACGAATTTATAAGAGTAAGAGTAGGAATAGGCACACCTAAATATAAGAGTGAAATAATAAACTATGTATTAGAACAAATTCCACAAAGAGAAAGAAAAGAGTTAGATGAAAGCATAAAAAAAGCAAAAGATAGCATATTAGAAATTCTAGAAAATGGAATTGATATAGCAATGAATAAATTTAATTAAAATCAAAGGGGAGTTAAATGTTAGAGATTATAATAAACAAAGAACCAGACAAAAAAAGTATCATGTTAGTAGAAAATGGAATATTAGTTGAAAAACACGAAGAACATCATAATAGACAAAGGCTTGAGGGAAATATATACTGTGGTAAAGTTCAAAATGTATTAGGAGGAATGCAATCTGCATTTATAGATATAGGAGATAAAAGAAATACATTTATAAGATTAAAAGATATATTGCCAAAAGAGGATGAAGTAAAAAATGAAGACGCAGAATATAAATTTCAAGATTGCAAAATAAATGACATAATAAAACAAGACATGAAAATAATGGTACAAGTAAAAAGAGATGGAACAGAAAAAAAAGGAGCAAGAGTTTCAACACATATAAATCTTCCCGGAAGATTTGTTGTATTTATGCCAAATTGCAATTTTATAACAGTATCTCAAAAAATAGAAGATGAAAAAGAAAAGAAAAGATTAACCGATATAGTAAAAACATTGTTACCTGAAAATAATGGAGCAATTGTTAGAACTTCAAGTCAAGGAATTGATGAAGAAACTATAAAAAAAGATTTAGAAGAATTAATAAAAAAATGGAAAAATATAAAAAAAGAATATGATGAGCATAAATTAAATGGACCAAAACTAATATACGATAACAAAGCTCTTCTTAGGAGAACTTTAATAGATGTAGTTGATTGTAATTTAAATAAAGTAATTGTTAATGATGTAAAAACATATAAGGATGTAGCTGAAATATTAAAAAGTATGAATATGCAAGATAAAATACAATTAGAATTAAAAGAGAATGAAAATTTATTAAACATGTATTCATTACAAGACCAATTAGAAAAAATAGATAATAGAAAAATTTGGCTTAAATGTGGTGGATTTATAACAATAGATAGAACAGAGGCATTAACTGCAATTGATGTAAATACAGGTAAATATACTGGAAATAAAAATCTAGAAAATACTGTATTTAAAGTAAATAAAGAAGCTACAATCGAAATAGCAAAACAATTAAGATTAAGAGATTTAGGTGGAATAATAATTATAGATTATATCGATATGCATGACGATAACAATAAAAATGAAATCATAAAATTATTTACACAAGAATTAAAAAAAGATAGAACAAAATCACAAATATTAGGATTTACGAAATTAAACCTATTAGAAATGACAAGAAAAAACATGTGCAACAACGACGATTTTTAGTGTTTTGCCAAAACAGTATGAATGTAAGAAAGAGGTAAAAAAATAAAATGAAAGTAGGATTTGTATCATTAGGATGTTCTAAAAATTTAATTGATACAGAAATGGCAATAGGATTATTTAGAAAAAATGAATTTGAAATAGTAAACGATGTAGAAAAAGCTGAAATAATTGTTGTAAATACTTGTGGATTTATAGAATCTGCAAAGGAAGAGGCAATAAACACCATATTAGAAATGGCAGAATATAAAACCAAAGGAAAATGCAAATATTTAATAGCAATGGGATGTTTAGTACAAAGATACGAAAAAGATTTAAAAAAAGCTATTCCTGAAGTGGATTTATTTATATCAATAGATGACTATAAAAACTTTTGGGATAAAATTACTAATCTTGTAAATATGCCAAAAAAAGAAAATATTTGTAACGATTTAGATTATTTCAATAGAGTAGTAAGTACAGGAGATAAAACAGCTTATTTAAAAATTGCAGAAGGATGTAGTAATAGATGTACATATTGTGCTATACCATACATAAGAGGGCCTTATGTAAGTAGACCAATGGAAGAAATATTAGAAGAAGCAAAGAAGTTAAGTGATAATGGAATAGAAGAATTAATAGTGATTGCTCAAGATACTACAAGATATGGAATTGATTTATATGGTGAGTCAAAACTTAGTAAATTACTACAAGAATTATGCAAAATAGAAAAAATAAAATGGATTAGATTTCTTTATGCATATCCAGAATGTATAACAGACGAATTAATAGAAACAGTAAAACAAAATGATAAAATATGTAATTATTTTGATATACCTATTCAGCATATATCTGATAAAGTATTGAAAAGAATGAATAGAAAATCAACAGGAAAACAGATAGAAGATTTAATTATAAAAATAAAAAAGAATATACCAGATGTAATATTAAGAACATCGCTAATAGTTGGATTTCCCGGCGAAACACAAGAGGACTTTGACAAATTATACAAATTTGTACAAAAAGGATATTTTGGAAAACTAGGAGTATTTATGTATTCAAAAGAAGATGGAACACCTGCAGCAAAATTGAAAGAGCAAATACATCCTAGCACAAAAAAGAAAAGATATAATCAAATAATGAGTCTAGCAAAGAAAATATCAAATGAAAATCTAAAAAAATGCATAGGAAAAACCTATAATGTATTAATTGAGAATATAACGTTTGACAACAAATTCTATGTAGGAAGAAGCTATATGGATATACCAGATACAGATGGCATGATAATAATAAAAAACACAGAAAGTAAATTAATTGGAAAATTTGTAAAATGTAAAATAACTGATGTAAAAGATTATGATTTAGTTGCAGAAATTTGTAAATAAAGCCATAAAGACAGGACGGTTTATGGAAGGAGAATAAAATGGACGAGAATATTAGCATGAGAAGGCATCTAAAACTATTAAGTAAACAATATAGTACAATAGAACAAGTTTCAGAGGAAATAATAAATCTTCAAGCAATACTTAATTTACCAAAAGGAACAGAACTTTTTTTAAGTGATATACACGGAGAATATGGCTCATTTTCACATATTTTAAATAATGGTTCTGGAATAATAAAAAGTAAAATTGAGGGCATATTTAGTAATCAAATTACAGAGCACGAAAGAAGTGCGCTTGCAACACTAATATATTATCCAGAGGAAAAATTAGCACTTATAAAAAAGGAAGTAGAAGATTTAAATGATTGGTATAGCATAACTTTGTATAGACTAATAGAAGTAGCAAAAGAAGTAAGCTCAAAATACACAAGATCTAAAGTAAGAAAAGCAATGCCAGAAGGATTTGATTATATAATAGACGAGCTTCTTCATCTTCAAGGATGTGGACCTGATAAAGAAACATACTATAAGCAAATAATAAAATCAATCGTTGAATTAGAAAGAGCAGATGATTTTATAGTTGCAATATCAAATTTAATAAAAAGAATGGCAATAGACCATCTTCATGTATTAGGAGACATATTTGACCGTGGACCAAACTCAAAACTTGTAATGGATACATTAATGAAATTCCACAGCTTAGATATCGAACTTGGAAATCATGATATTTTATGGATGGGAGCTTCATGTGGAAATAGAGCATGTATAGCAAATGTAATTAGAATATGTAGTAGATATGATAATATAGATACTTTAGAAGATGGATATGGTATAAATATAAGGCCACTTACAACATTTGCATTAAAAACATATAATAACGATGAGTGCGAAAAATTTATGCCTAAAGTATTTGACTATAATAAATACATAGGAAGTGATGAAGTATCTATAGCAAAAATTCACAAAGCAATATCAATAATACAATTAAAATTAGAAGGACAAATAATAAAAGAACATCCAGAATATGAAATGAATCAAAGATTGCTATTAGATAAAATTGATTTCAAAAAGGGAACTGTAAACATTGAAGGAAAAACATACAAATTGACTGATACGAACTTCCCTACAATAGATCCAAAAGATCCATATAAACTAACAAGCGAAGAAGAATTAATAATATCAAGACTAGAAGAATCATTTAAGAATAGTGAAACTTTAAATAAACATATAGGATTTCTTTATTCAAAATCCTCAATATATAAATGCTTTAATTCTAATTTACTATTCCATGGTTGTATACCTATGGAAGAAGATGGTAGTTTTTCAAAAGTAAATATATTAGGAAGAACTTTATCAGGTAGAGAATATTTAGGATTTATAAACAAAGCAATAAGAAAAGCTTATGTTGAAAAAGACCAAGAAGATAAAAACACAGATATAAATGATTTAATGTGGTATTTATGGTGCGGACCAAAATCACCTTTATTTGGTAAAGAAAAAGCAACAACATTCGAGAGATACTTTGTGGAAGATAAAGAAACACATATTGAAAAGAAAAATCCATACTTTACTTTAAGTCAGAATGAAGATATATGTATAAAAATTTTAAAAGAATTTGGATTAGAGGGTAAAAATTGTCATATAATAAATGGACATATACCTGTAAAAGAAAAAGATGGAGAAAGCCCAATAAGAGCTAATGGAAAATTATTAGTTATAGATGGAGGATTCGCAAAGAGTTATAGATCCCAAACGGGTAGAGCAGGATATACATTAACATACAATTCTTATGGATTAATACTTGCAGCAAATGAACCTTTTGATTCAAAAGCAGACGCAATTAGAGATGAGATTGATATAAAATATGATATAATGGTTAATGAAAAAGAAACAGAAAGAAAAAATGTTGCGGATACAGATGTAGGAAAAGAAATTCAAGAGGAAATAGATGATTTAAAATTACTACTTAAAGCATATAGAGAAGGAAAAATAAAACAAGATATTTAATATTAATTATACAAATAAAACACAAAAATGGAGGTGAGATTTTTGAAAAAAATTTTTAAAGTTTTACTTTTATCAGTATTAATGATTATGACTGTACTTTTATTATCAGGTTGTGGTGGAAATAAGCTAACTGCAACAAAAACAACAAACGATAGCTATATAGGTAATTATAGTGAAAAAATAGTAGTAACTTTTAAAGATAATAAGGCAACAACAATTGAACAAACAATTGATTTCGACAATGAGGCATCTGCAGAATCAATGTATTCAATGTATAATATTGGAAGTTCAATTCCAGGAGTATCAATGCCAGATGGTATAGATGTAAAATTAAATGGTAAAACAATGACAATAACTACAGATGCTAATGTTTATGCAAGTTCTAATGGGCTATCAAATGATGGCTTAACAAAAGAAGCAATGAAAGCATCTTATGAGGAAAATGGATATACTGTAAAATAAAAATTGTATTAAGTGTAATACATAAGCAATAAAAGTAAGAGAATTTCTAAACTATTTTATTTAGAAATTCTCTTTTTTAGTAGTTTATTATTCAAAATCTTTTCTTTTTGCTATTATTGTAGCCATAGATGTAATAGCTGTAGTAAGAGCTAACATTTCTAATAAATTAGTTGAACCTGTTTTAGGAGTGTTTTCTTTTTCACTAAGTTT
>CANQZZ010000004.1 GCA_947628465.1 uncultured Clostridia bacterium | reverse complement strand
TAAATAATCAGCTTGATCTTCTTGTTTTCTTATTTCTAATAATCTATGTATAGTTGTTGCTTCTTTTCCAGATTGCTCTTGCATTCTCTTTGCTGCTCTTCCAGTAGGTGCACAAAGTACAACTTTCATTTTTCTTGTTTCGTATATATCTATTATTGTTTTTATTATTGTTGTCTTACCAGTTCCGAGGTCCTCCTGTAATTATACAAACATTATTATCATTTACTGCTTTTATAGCCTCTCTTTGTTCTTCTGATAAAATTATATCTTGCTTTTCTTCTGCTTTTTCAAGTTGTGCCTTAAAATTTTTTATCTTCTTTACATTTTTACTTTCGTCTAATGCAATTAGCTTATCTGCAATGTTTTTTTCTGCAATATAAAAATTATTAAGATATACCCATTCTTTTTCTTCTCTTTCCTCTAAATAAATACCTTCTGTTGCTTTTAAATTTATAATTTCTTCTTCTATTTGTTTTTCATCTATTCCTAATAAATCTGATGCAAACTTAATTAGATTTTCATATATAACACAAGAGTTTCCATTATTACTTGCAAGCACTAAACTATATTTTATTGCGCTTGCTATTCTTTCTGGATTGTCTTTTAAAATACCTAAATCCATAGCCATTTTATCGATTTTTTTAAAGTCAACTCCGTAAACTATATCTATCAAGATATATGGATTTTGCTCAATTTTTTCTATTGCATCTTTTCCTAGAGCTTCATATACTTTTTTACTATTGCTACCAGTAATTCCGAAACCTTTCTAAAAAGCCAACTATCTGCCATAAATCCCATTTTTCGTTAAATTCTTCAGATATTTCTATTGCTCTTGCATTAGTTATTCCTTTTATGTTTGCAAGTTTATGCGCTTCAAATTTTAATACAGATATTGTTTCTTCTTTAAAATTATCAACTATTCGCTTTGCAGTTGCAGGACCTATTCCTTTTATGATTCCACCTGCTAAATATCTTTCTAATGCTTCTAAAGTCTCAGGCATTATTTTTTCAAAAGTTTGTATTTTGAATTGTCTTCCATAGTCAGGATGATTTACAAAATTTCCAACTAATTTTAGGCTATCTCCCTTGTTTATAAAAGGTAGATAGCCCACTATTGTTGTTTGTTCCTCATCCGTTTCAAATTCTGCTATTGTATAACTATTTATTTCGTTTTGATATATAATTTCAGAAATCTGTCCTTTTATTTCCAAAGCATACTCTCTCCTTACTTCTTTCTAATAATTATATATCACAAAAAACTGTATATGTAAATTATTTTTTATCCATATTATCAATTAAATCCTTGCAGTTCTTCCAATCCATAAGATCTATAAAGTTATAATCTTGCTCTAATTTTTTTGCAATTTCTTTTGTTTTATCGGTAGAACCTAAATCAGCTATTATTACATTTTTTACACATTCTTCTTTACCATATATTATTCTAAATAATATAGAACGCATAAAGCCTTCTAACTTTTCTTCTTGATTTTTTACCGCAATTATAAAATATATTCCGTTAGATTCTATATTTGCACATGTGCATATGTAATATATAGTTTTTATAATCTCTATTAACCCATATAAAGCAAGTACCCAAATTATAGCATTTGTAATAAAATTCAACATATAATTCACTCCTGTGATATTATATGTTGAATTTCAAATTTAGTTCCTTTGACAAATTATAATTCTACTGTCTTTTCCCATGGTAAGTCTTTGTCTCCAAAGTGTCCATAATTCGTTGTTTTTGTATATATTGGCTCTTTTAAGTTTAAATATTTAATTATTCCATTTGGTGTTAAATCAAATTTGTTTTCAATTTTTGCTATTATTTCTTCTTCTGGGATTGTGTTTGTCCCAAATGTGTTTATAAATATAGATAAAGGCCTTTCCATTCCTATTGCATAAGATACTTGAAGTTCACATTTCTTTGCAAGGCCACTTGCAACTACTGATTTTGCAATATGACGAAGCATATATGTAGCGCTCCTATCAACTTTACTTGCGTCTTTGCCAGAAAACGCTCCTCCTCCATGTTTGCTATAGCCACCATAAGTATCTACAATTAATTTTCTTCCAGTAAGTCCTGTATCTCCTAAAGGTCCTCCTATTACAAACCTTCCTGTTGGATTTATATATATTTTTGTATTTTCATCTATATATTTTTTATCTACAACTTTATTTATTACTTTTTCTATAATATCTTTTTTAATGTCATCTAAATTTACATTTTCTAAATGTTGATTAGATATTAATATTGTATCTATTCTTTTTGGAATATCATTTTCATATTCTACTGTAACTTGCACTTTTCCATCTGGTCTTAAATAGTCTATTTCTTTACTTTTTCTTACTTCTGTAAGTCTTTTTGCAAGTTTATGGGCAACAGAAATAGCAAAAGGCATAAACTCTTTTGTTTCATCTGTTGCATATCCAAACATAATACCTTGGTCACCTGCTCCTCCTACATCTACTCCCATTGCAATATCTTGACTTTGCTTAGTTATATTTGTTTCTACTCTGCATGTTCTATAATCAATGTCGGTATTTTCATTATCATATCCAATTTCTTTTAAAACATTTCTTGCTATTTCTTCAATATTAATTTTAGCATTTGTTGTAAGTTGTCCAGCAATAGTAATTAAATTCTTTGATGCAAATGTTTCTATTGCAACTCTTGAATTTTTGTCTTGTTTTAAGCACTCATCTAAAATAGTATCAGAAATTAAATCACATACTTTATCTGGATGTCCTTCTGTTACACTTTCTGATGTAAAATAATAATTTTTCATAAAAATCAACCCCTTTATTTTTCACTTTATATAAGAAAAGTAGCTTTGTTACACTTTTTCAATAAAAAAGACTTTGCATTTTCGCAAAGCCCTTATTATTTTTGATCTTACTTAAATCATCACTCAAAGCACTTTGCTTTGCCGGTATTAGCACCTTATTATATAACAGGTTGCTGTGGAGTCATAAAGCCGGTTCTCTCGTCCACTCTTGATAATATATTGTAAGTATTATACTTACATTTTATTCATTTGTCAAGATTTATTCAAAATTTCATTGTATAAATTTATTGTTTTGTATTTCATTTTTTAAACTTATGGAATATAATGTTTGTAGAAAATAATTGAGAGGTGTTTTTATTGAAAAAATATAAATTAGCTTTAGTTGGTAGCACAGGTTTAGTAGGCATTACTGCAAGGAAAGTTTTAGAAGAAAAGAATTTACCTATATCTGAATATGTTTTCTTTGCTTCTTCTAAATCTGCTGGAACAAAAATCAAATTTTTAGGAAAAGAATATGTTGTTAAAGAACTTACTGAAAATTCATTTGATGAAGGTTTTGATTTTGCTATATTTTCAGCAGGCGGAGAAACTTCTAAAAAATACTCACCTATTGCAGCATCTAAAGGATGCATAGTTGTTGATAATAGTAGTGCTTTTAGAATGAATAAAAATGTTCCTTTGGTAGTTCCAGAGGTTAATCAAGATGATATAAAATGGAACAAAGGAATTATTGCTAATCCTAATTGTTCTACAATTCAAGCAGTTGTTCCACTAAAGCCATTAGATGATAAATATACAATAAAAAGGGTTGTTTATTCAACATATCAAGCTGTTTCTGGGGCTGGCAAAAAGCGGAGTTGATGATTTAGAAAATGGTATTAAGGGAATTTCTCCACAAAAATTTCCATATCCTATTTTTAGCAATTGTCTCCCACATATAGATGTATTTGAGGATAATGGTTATACAAAAGAAGAAACAAAAATGATAAATGAAACTAGAAAAATCCTTGGAAGGCCTGATTTAAGAGTTACTGCAACAACTGTTAGGGTTCCTGTACTTAACTCACATAGTGAATCTATAAATGTAGAATTTGAAAATGATTTTGATTTAAACGAGTTAAAAGACTTATTAAAACATAGTCCTGGAATCATTTTAGAAGATAATCCAAGTAAAAATATATATCCTTTAGCAATAAATGCAAATGGTCATGATGAAGTATATGTTGGAAGAATTAGAAGAGACGAAAGTGTTCCTTATGGTATTAATATGTGGGTAGTTGCAGATAATATTCGAAAAGGTGCTGCAAGCAATGCTATACAAATTGTAGAAAAATTGATAGAACTAGATTAAATTTATTTCTTTTTTTATATTTTTGTAATATAATTTAATAGCGTAAAATATTATTGTGTTTAATCAATTGGAGTGAATATAATGAAAAAAGTTATTTTTAAAGGCTGTGGAACAGCTATAATTACACCTTTTACTGATGATGGTGTAAATTTTGAAGAATTTAGAAAAATGATTGAATTTCAAATTTCAGAAGGCGTAGATAGTATCATAGTTTGTGGTACAACAGGCGAATCTTCTACAATGACTACCGAAGAAAAGAAAGAAACTATTAAGTTTGCAGTAGATGTAGCAAACAAGAGAATACCTATTATTGCAGGTACTGGTGGCAATTGTACAAAATCTGCAATTGAAATGTCTAAGTATGCAGAAAGTATTGGTGCAGATGCCGTACTTTTAGTTACACCATATTATAACAAAACTACTCAAAGTCGGTCTTGTAGCACATTACAAAGCAATTGCTGAATCAATTAATATTCCAGTTGTTTTATACAACGTACCTAGTAGAACTGGTTTAAATATTACTCCTGCAACTTGTTTAGAACTTTCTAAAATAGAAAATATTGTTGCAATAAAAGAAGCAAGTGGAAATATTTCACAAGTTGCTGAAATTGCAAATTTATGCAAAGATAATCTTTATATATATTCAGGTAATGATGACCAGGTCTTACCTATTCTTTCTCTTGGTGGATTGGGTGTTATATCTGTTCTTTCAAATATAATTCCAAGAGATGTTCATAATATGGTAAAAAAATTTTTTAATGGCGATATTAAAGGAGCGACTAAATTGCAATTAGATACATTAAAATTAACTTCTAGCCTATTTTCAGAAGTTAATCCAATTCCTGTTAAAGCTGCATGTAATATGATTGGATTTAATGCAGGAACTCCACGTCTTCCTTTAATAGAAATGAGCGACGCTGGTAAAGAAAAACTAAAAAATGAAATGATAAATTACGGGATAAAAATTAAATAAATTTAAGGAGGAAAAATAATGTTAAAAGTACTAATAAATGGAATAAATGGTAGAATGGGACAAGAAGTTTTAAAACAAGTAAAGATTTCAGATGATTTTGAAGTGTGCTGTGGAGTTGATAAATTTAGCAATAATGATACCAACTTTCCAATATATACTGATGTTAATTTAATTAAAGAGACTCCTGATGTAATTATTGATTTTTCTGTTCCTGAAGCTAGTATGAATATACTTGAATTTGCTAAAGCCAAAAATATACCTACTGTAATTGCAACTACAGGTTTTTCAGATGAAGAATTATCTATAATAAATCAATATTCTAAGGAATTACCTATCTTCCGCTCTGGAAATATGTCTTATGAAATTAATATTATGTCTGAAATAGTTGCAAGGCTTGCTACACAACTGAAAGATTCAGATATAGAAATAGTCGAAACCCATCATAGAAATAAAATAGATAGTCCTAGTGGAACTGCATTAATTCTTGCAGACAGTATTGATGATGCTTTAAATAATGAGATGATTTATCAATATAATAGACATGGTGTAAGACAAAAAAGACCTGATAAGGAAATTGGAATCCACTCTATAAGAGGTGGAACAGAAGTTGGAAAACATACTGTTTTGTTCTTAGGTGACAATGAAACTTTAGAAATTACACATACAGCTACTTCTAGAAGTATTTTTGCAAAAGGTGCTTTAAAAGCAGCTGGATTCTTAGTTAATCAACAAGCTGGATTATATAATATGAAAGATTTAACTTAAGTGTAGGGAAAAAGGGGCCAGGTCCCTTTTTCCCTATTTTCTAGAATATATTTTTCAAGCTTGTTTTTTCTTTTTCTGCAATATGCTTTAATAAAAATATTGATGTGTCTACGTCTTCCTTACTTTCATCTAAATTTCCTACTTCTATTTTTGATTTTACTTTTATAATTGATGTTTCTATTAAATCTAATTCATCATGTAATACTATAACTGACCATCTTTCACTAATATTTTTCCATTGTCCATAGACTTCGTTTGATTTTTCTCTTAATTTTTCTTCCTTCTCATTTTCTTCTAAACCTGTTTTTAAATCCTCTAATTCGTTTACTAATTCATAACTTGTATCATCTAAAAATTTCTGAATATACCATGCACCAGTAAAAATTATTAATAAAATTACTATCATTATAATTATTTGTTTCATTTCTCCTCCTCTTTTGCTTGGCAAAATATTTGTGATTTTCCATCAATTGTTACTACTAAAGCTTCTTCGGGTTTTATCTTGAATTTTTCTACTTGTTTTACAAGCCAATTATAATCTCTTCCTATTGCTTTTAAATTTTCATACATAACTTTTCCGTCTATTACTAAATCATAAGGTATTCCTTCATATTCTGGCGTGATTCCAAAATCTTCTGGAATTGTATTTCTTTTTTCTGGTTTTTGAATTACTGTTAATTGTCCACTTGTTTCTAAAATTGCATATTCAACATCTCCTATTGTAAATACATTGCTTTGTCTTAGTCTTTCTTGCAATTCATTTATTGTAAGTTTTTCTTTTTTTAAAACTCTTTCGTCAATTTTTCCTCTATATATTAATATTGAAGGCATTCCGCAAATTATTTTCCTTCCCCAAATGCTTTTCATGTTTATTATAGATATTAATAATTGTATAAATAATAATCCTAAAATAGGAATTATTCCATTTGTGATAGGAATTCCTGTATCTCCCATTGGAACTGCTGCTAAATCTGCTATCATTATTGCAATTACAAGTTCAAATGGTTGCATTTGACCGTAGTTCCCTTTTTCCCATTAGTCTCATTGTAATTAGCACCAATATATATAATATCAAAACTCTTATGAATATATTAATCATCAAAATCTCCTGCTTAATCAATTTTATTTTTTTATAAATTCAATTATATTTTTCTCAATTTTTGCATAAAATATTCCTAAAATCATTTTTTTGAATATTTATTTTTTTATAGTAAATAATAATGATAAATGCTTAAAATCCTAAGCAGAATTAAATATATATATTTAAGTTGGGAGGTTTTTTATATGTCAGATAATAATCAATCTAACACTCAAACATCAAGTGGAGCAAGCACAGTTTGGCAAATAGTTGGTAGATTAATAGCTGCTGCTGTAATACTTGCAATAACTGCATTTTTTACACCAGGTTTCCAAATTAATAATATTTGGTCTTTAGCGATTGCTGCTGTTGTTCTTACTGTTTTAGACTATTTAATTGTAAAATTTACTGGTCTACATGCTAGTCCATTTGGAAAAGGTTTTGTAGGTTTTGTGTTGTCAGTTGTAGTGCTATATGTCACACAATATTTTGTAGCTGGATATTCAATTTCTTGGATGGCTGCAATAATTGGTGCATTAATTTATGGTGTTATAGACTACTTTATCCCTGGCGAACAACAAATGTAACACAATGAAAAAAGATATAAGCTAAAAGTTTTTCCCTTTGGCTTATATCTTTTTTATTATTATTAGATTTAATATTTAGTTTGTTACAACTGTTGATGTGTTTATAAATTCTATATATCTATCTAAAGCTACCTCTTGATTTTGTATTCCTACATAATAATTTCTTTGTCCATTTTCATTTTTTGCGTATATCTTATCTAGTGTACAATCTGAAACAGTTTTACCATCATCTAAGCTTACTAATCCATATTTTCCATTTTTACATACAACTAATAAATTTTGCTTATTAGCTCCATAATTTTCAATTGTAAGCAACGATTCTTCTGTTGTACTTCTTGATGTATATCCCATACTATCATATTCATTATTTATAACTGCTTTTCCTTGTCCATTTATTACACCATATTTACCTGCTAATTTAACTTGATAAAATGTTGGCAAATTATTAATAACATTTATTTCTTCATAATTTAAATCTATTATTGGTCTTTGATTTGCTTCCTTACTTATTACACCATATTTATTTTCATCAGATACAATAAATGCTCCTACTGATTCAATAAATTCCATATTTGTATATCTATTTCCAATTATTGTGTTGAAACTTGTATCTACAACTCCCCATTTTTTACTTTGATTAGCAACAACTAACATACCATAAGATAATGCTTTTTCATTATTATAATCACTACTTATTTCAACTAATTGATTATTTGTTGAAGTTGCTAAAGACGTTTTATAGCTTTCTGTTAAGTTTTCTACTGTGTTTAATGTAAGTTTATTATCTTTTTGCGAATACGTACATACTATTCCTAATCCAATGTTTGTATCATCTATTGATATATATAACAAATTATTTTTATTAATTATTTTATTATTTAATTCATATTCTTCATAATCTAAATTTGAATTTGGATATGTTTTATATATAGTTTTATTATCCGCTTCAAATTGTATTATTTGATTTTCTCCTTGCAAATAACCTTTAGAATTTGTTGAATCTTCACTATATGTTTTGTATTCTCCTGTTAAATAATCATATCCTAATTGTTTTCCAATTTTTTGTATTGATATATAGCTAATTCCATTCTCATCAGTTAATAAATCATTTTCTATTGTTATATTAGACCCATTTACACTTATAGTTAATGGATTTGTTTTATTTCCAGATAATAACACCATCATTGCAATTACAATAATTAATAACACAACTGAAAGTATTAATAATAATAAAACTATTTTTTTACCTTTCGGTTCTTCTTTTTTTACTTCTTGATCTAATAAAGTCATTTATTTTCCTCCTATTCTTTTGTATAGCCATATTTTTTATAAAATTCATTTTTAAAATTTAATAAATTGTCGTTCTCTATTTCTATTCTAACTCTTTCCATAAGTTTAGTCAAGAATCTTAAATTATGTATAGATAATAATCTTACACCTAAAATTTCATTTGCTTTTACTAGATGTCTTATATATGCTCTTGAATAATTCTTGCAAGTATAGCAGTCACATTCTTTATCTAGTGGACTCCAATCTCTCTCATAGGTAGCATTCCTTACAACTACTTTTCCATTCCATGTCATTGCCGTTCCATTTCTTGCAATTCTTGTAGGTAACACACAGTCGCACATATCTATTCCTGCAATTGCTGATTCTATTAGATAATCCGGTGTTCCTACTCCCATTAAATATCTAGGTTTATCTTTTGGCATAAGTGGTGCTGTGTAATTTAATATTTTTAAGAATTCTTCTTTAGGCTCGCCTACGCTAATTCCACCTATTGCATATCCGGGAAAGTCTAACTCTATTAAATCCTCTACGGATTTTTTACGCAAGTCTTCATAAAATCCACCTTGTATTATTCCAAATAGTGCTTGTTTTTCAGTGTTTTTATGTGCTTCTTTGCACCTTATTGCCCATCTTGTTGTTCTTTCCATAGATTGTTTTGTATATTCATAGCTTGATGGATATGGACAACATTCATCAAATGACATTATTATATCTGCGCCAAGTGCTTCTTCTATTTCCATTACTTTTTCTGGTGAAAAAAAGTGTCTACTTCCATCTAAATGTGACTTAAACTCTACTCCATCTTCTGAAATTGTTCTTAAATCACTTAAACTAAATACCTGAAAGCCTCCGACAGTCTGTTAAAATTGGTCTATCCCAATTCATAAATTTGTGAAGTCCGTCCCGCTTCTTTTACAATTTCATGTCCCGGTCTTAAATATAAATGATATGTATTAGATAAAATTATTTGTGCTTTTACTTCATCTTTTAATTCTTCAGGTGTCATTGATTTTACTGTGGCTTGCGTTCCAACTGGCATAAATATTGGTGTTTCAATATCCCCATGTGGAGTATGTACAATTCCCCTTCTTGCACCTGAATTTTTATCTATATGTAATAATTCGTAAGTTACTGCTGGTTTCATAAAATTCCTTTCTAATTAATATTTTTATATTATAAACATTGCGTCTCCAAAGCTAAAGAATCTGTATTTTTCTTTAACTGCCTCTTTATATGCATTCATAATAAAGTCTTTTCCTGCTAATGCCGATACAAGCATAAGAAGTGTTGACTCTGGCAAATGGAAATTAGTAATTAGTCCATCTATACATTTAAACTTGTATCCCGGATAAATGAATATTTTAGTATCGCTTTCTATAGGCTCTACTTTCCCCGTTTTTTCATCTGCAATTGATTCTAAAACTCTGCAAGAGGTTGTCCCAACTGCAATTACTCTTCTTCCTTCTTCTTTTGCTTTATTTATTTTGTCTACATCTTCTTGCTTTATATAAAAATGCTCTGAGTGCATTTCGTGTGCTTCTACTGTTTCTTCTTTTACTGGTCTAAATGTTCCTATTCCAACATGAAGTGTTACATTTGCAATAATTATTCCTTTATCTTCTAACTTTTGCAAAAGCTCATCTGTAAAGTGAAGTCCTGCTGTAGGTGCTGCAGCAGAGCCTCTGTATTTTGCATAAACTGTTTGATATCTATCCTTTTCTTTTAGTTCTTCGTGTATATATGGTGGAAGTGGCATTAGTCCAATTTTATCTAATATTTCATTAAAAATTCCATCATATTCAAATTTTACTTTTCTTGTTCCACCTGGCATTATATCTAATATTTCGGCTTTAAGCATGCCATCACCAAATATTACTTTTGTTCCAACATGCAGTTTATTTCCCGGTCTTACAATTGTTTCCCAAATATCTCCTTCTATGTTGTTTAGCAACAAAAATTCAACATTTGCACCTGTTTCTTTTTTTCCATAGATTCTTGCCGGTATTACTTTTGTATTATTTCTAACTAATACATCTCCCGGCTTTAAGTATTCTATAATATCTTTAAATACTTTGTGCTCTATTGTTTTTGTTCCTCTATTTAATACCATTAATCTTGATTCGTCTCTTTTTTTAATTGGCACTTGTGCTATTAATTCTTCTGGTAAATCATATTTAAAATCTGATACTTTCATTTTAGTCCTTTCATTTATTTGCTCCAAATATTCCTAATACTACTTTAAATAAAGCTCTTATTTCTTCTATTATATTTTTATCTTCCTTATTAAAATCTTCTTCTGTACTATGTTTAAAATCACTTTGTGCTGGTGGTGTTTGTTTATATACACTATCGTCTAATCCCACTAATTTCCCATCACTTGATTTTATATTACAATTCATATAATCTTCATACCATCTTTTTAATCCAACTAGTCTTTCTTCTTTGTATCCATATTTGCCATAGTCATGTAATGCTGGTATATCATAATTTCTTTCCTGAAGTATTCTTTCTAGAGAATGCAGAAATTCATGTACAAAAACTTCTTCTGGGAAAGTATTAGAACTTGGATTGTATGTATATATATAGCTTGAGCTATCATTTGGAAGTCTTATATTTGAGTAGCCTATTCCATATAAATCCATTGCTCCGAAGTCCTATCCAATCATATACTGGTATTTCTACATTTTCATAACTATTTCCTAATCTTGTTGCAACAAATATATAATCATATTCTTCTTTTTGTAAATATTCATTTAGTTTATCTTGTACGTCCATTGGATCTAAATAATATCCAAATTCGTCAGAATATGTTATTGTTGTTACTGGCTCATCTATTTCGTATATATCATAATCAACTGTCATTTTTTGATTAGACATTTCTCTAATAGAACTTTGAAATCTTTGCATATTGCTTTTCATTTTTTCAATATCGCTTATGCCCATAGAAATTTTTAAATCTTCATTGTTTATATTTACATCTAAATTTTTTATTATAAAACATGCTATATTCCAATTATTAGTATTATCTTTTATACCTTCTTCTAGCTTAAAATCAGAAAACCATGCTATTCCTCGTACATTGTTTTCGTTTCCACCTAGTCTAAATCCTATTTCTATTGATTCTCTATCTCTAGAGTCAAATATAAATTCTAACTTTTGCCAATCATTTGTACCTACTATACTTTTAGAAGCTTCAGTAGAATTTAATATGGATATTTGTGCACCGCTACTTTCTTTTCCATTTTCAGTTTGAACATTTTCAGTCTTTACCATACATGAAAGCTTATATGGAGTATTTGGTTTAACCTTTACTGTTTTATAAAACATTGCGTCATTAAAATTTATAGATTGTAATTTATAACTATACTTATATGTATAAGTTACTTCTTTATCTCTAGTAAATTTTGTATTTCCTCTATTATGTTCTGCTTTTATAAAATCGCCAAAACTATATAGTTTATATACTCCTAATAACTTATATAAGACTACTATTATTATAATAGCGAAAATAATATCTAATACTTTTATACCTTTACTTTTTTTCAAAATTTTTATCCTCCGTACTTATTAATTTCCTTTTTATCATTTTAAGAGCCTTCGGTCTTTCTACTGTGATTACATGACTGCAACCTTTACATTTAAATTTAAAATCTACACCTACTCTTGTAATTTCCCAAGTTTTGCTTCCACATGGATGCTGTTTTTTAAGTTCTACTATATCTCCTATTTTATAGTCCATAGTTCTCCTTTTTTTAATTTATCTATTAATAAAATTTTTTATTCTATTTTCTACTGCATCTTTTCCTAATACTTGCATTATTTCATATAAATCAGGTGTATTATGCTTTGTAGTCAAGGCTACTCTTATTACTGTGCTTATGTCTCCAACATGTCCTTTATATTTTTCTGGTTCTTTCTTATATTCTTTTACTTCTCTTGCATAACCTTTTTCTTCTGATAAATCTTTTATTTTATTAAACCATGTTTCTTTATCATCATTTATATCAAAGTATTTTTCAATGTATGAATTTAATATGTCTTTTATTTCTTTTTCGTCATTTATATTTTGGAACTCAAAATCATTCATTTTGTTATATTCTTCTTCGTACATGTATTTAATGCTTTCTTTTACATCAGACCATTTTGATATATCTTTTCTTGGTTTTGCTTTTCCTCTTTCTATGTTTAAAATTTTAATTGAATATTCTTTGTTATCGCTTAATAGCTTTTCAAGTTCTTTGTCGTATTTGCTTGCCCATTTTAAAGTTTCATCATATATTTTTTCTGCACTATATTTTGATATTACATTTTTAGATACATCTAAAAGTTTTACCATATCAAATACAGCTCCGCTTACACTCATTTTGTTTAGTTGTAATTCAAATTCTGATATAGATTTATCAGGATTTGCTCTTCTCCAAGGCTCAAAGCTTGAGTTTGCAATATTAAGCAGATATTCTACAACTGCATCTGATGGAATACCTTGTTCGTGATAGTAGCTTACTGCTGCTTCTGGGTCTTTTCTTTTACTGATTTTTCTTTTATTTCCATTTTCGTCTTTCATTATTGTTGCAGTATGTGCATATTTAGGTGGTCTAAATCCTAATGCTCTGAATAATTCTAAGTGAAGTGGAAGTGATGAAACCCATTCATCTCCACGTATTACATGTGTTACTCTCATTAAATGGTCATCTACTGCATGTGCAAAATGATATGTTGGAAGTCCATCTGCTTTTATTATAACTATATCTTGGTCATTCTCAGGAAACTCTATATTTCCTTTTATACTGTCTTTGTGTTTTATTCTTCTGTCTTCTCTTCCTTGAGATTTGAATCTTATAATATATGGAACTCCATCTTTAATTTTTTGTGCTGCTTCATCTATTGGAAGATTTCTATATTTTGCCCATACTCCATAATATCCTGGTCTTATTTTTGCAGATTCTTGTTTTGCTCTTATTTCTTCTAATTCTTCAGGTGTGCAAAAACATGGATATGCTAGTCCTTGTTTTATTAAATATTTAGCATAAGCCTCATAAATTTCTTTCCTTTCGCTTTGTTTATATGGTCCATAACTTCCAATTTCATCATTTTCAGATGTCATCCCTTCATCTGGAACTATATCAAAAGCTTTTAAAGCTTCTACTATTTGTTCTACACCATTTTCTATTTCTCTTTTTTGGTCTGTATCTTCTATTCTTAAAATAAACACACCTTTTGATTGCTCAGCTAATTTTCTATCTATTATACTTCCAAATAATCCACCTATATGAATGAACCCTGTTGGGCTTGGTGCAAATCTAGTAACCATTGCTCCTTCAGATAAATTTCTTTCTGGATATTTTTCCTCATAATATGAAATATCCCTTGCGTTTGGAAATATTAATTCTGCTAAATCATTAAAATCCATATTTTCTAATTACTCCCTTCATCTCATCTTCTTTTTCTTCTAATTGTTTTAATAATTCTAATTGGGCTTTCGTCCTTATTAAATTATGATTTTCTATATTTTCATCTACTGAAAAATACACATCACCATTTAAGTAATCTGCTAAAAATCGTATAGCATTTTCATAAGTCATCATCCATACTCCGAAGTGGCAAGGTTTCTAATTCTTCTTTTGTAATTATTCCCTTTACTTCACTTAAAAATCCCTTTGTATAGCTTTCAAATCTATTTATATCTACTTTAATTTTTGATAAGTCAGCTTCATCTTCTTTTGCAGTTACAATACCTGTTCTTAGACCTTCTCCAAAATCATAAGCAGTTGCACCTGGCATTACTGTGTCTAAATCTATTAAACATACTGCTTTGTTGGTATCTTTATCAAATAAAATGTTACTAAGTTTTGTATCATTATGTGTAACTCTTAAAGGTATTTCTTTACTTTTTAGTTTGTCTACAATTATACCTGTTCTATTTAATCTCTTTTCATCCGTTGCAAATTTAATAACATCTTTTGCAAGCTCAAATCTATCTTTTCTTTGCTCTAGATTTTCCTTACTTGAAAGTGCCTGTTTTAATTGATTTACTCTATTTGGAGTGTAATGGAATTGTGGAATAATTTCATATAATTCTTCTGCTGGAAATCCGTCTAAATATCTTTGAAATTTTCCTGCTGCTTTTCCTGCTTCCATAAGAATATCTAAATCATCTGTTGCTAGATATGTTTTGGTATTATTTATAAATTCTTCCATTCTCCAATTTTTATTATATATATCGTGTGGATTTTCATCAACTGTTTCTATCATTGTAATTGTAAGTCTATCTGTTGATTTACCTTTTTCTTTTGCCTTATCATTCATATACTTTGTTATTTTTTTTATATTTGTCATTAATTCTGGAAGATTTGGAAATACGTTTGTATTTACATACTGTAATATGTATTTCTTGCTCGTGCCATCGTTTGTTTTGTATGTTACTGCATAAGTTCTATTAATGTGTCCACTATCACATTTTTCAATATTTGTTATTTCTCCATCAATTTTAAAGTTTTTTGCTATGTTTTTAAGTTTTTCTTTATTCATATATTTACCTCTTACACATAAAATTTGACTTTATCATTATACTATTTAAATTGCCAAAAGTAAAGCGAAAAATCAAGTCTAAATTTAGTCCGTCCAAAAAAGGAAAAAATGTCTTATTTCATCATTTTTTCCATTGCTTTTATTGTGTTTTCTCTTGTTCCAAATGCTGTTAATCTAAAGTATCCTTCCCCTGATGGCCCGAATCCAACACCTGGAGTTCCTACTATTTGTTTTTCGTTTAATAGTTTGTCAAAGAATTCCCAAGAGGTTAGTCCTTCTGGAACTTTAAGCCATATATATGGAGCATTTACTCCTCCATATGTTGTAAATCCTGCTTTGTTTAAGCCCTCTCTTATTATTCTTGCATTTTCCATATAGTAATCTATATTTTCTTTTATTTGTTTTTGTCCTTCTTCAGAATAAACAGCTTCTGCTGCTCTTTGTGTTATGTATGATACTCCATTAAATTTAGTAGACATTCTTCTACTCCATAATTTATTTAATAAAACTTCTTCTCCATCCACTGATTTTGCTACAAGCTCTTTTGGAACTACTGTATATGCACATCTTACTCCAGTAAATCCAGCTGTTTTAGAAAAGCTCCTAAATTCTATTGCAACTTCTTTTGCTCCCTCTATTTCATATATGCTATGTGGAATATTTTTTTCTGTGATATATTTTTCATAAGCTGAATCAAATAATATTAATGACTTATTTTCTTTTGCATATTCTACCCATTTTTTTAATTCTTCTTTATTTAAAACTGTTCCTGTTGGATTGTTAGGAAGGCATAAATATATTAAATCTACTTTTTCTTTTGGAAGTTCTGGTACAAAGTTATTTTCTTTATTTATTGGTACATATACTATGTTCTCATACATTCCTTTTTCTTTATTGTATTTTCCAGCAGATCCTATCATCACATTTGTATCTAAATACACTGGATATACAGGGTCTGTTATTGCAACTTTATTTTCATTTCCTAATATATCTAAGATATTTGCAACATCACTTTTTGCTCCATCTGATACAAATATTTCATCTGGATTTATATCTATCCCGCTTTCTTTATAATCACATTTAGATATTTTTTCTCTTAAGAATTCATATCCTTGTTCTGGTCCATATCCTCTAAATGTAGCTCCTTCTTGCATCTCATCAACTGCTTTGTGCATTGCTTCTATTATCGCTGGCACAATTGGTCTTGTTACATCTCCAATTCCCATTTTTATTATTTCTTTATCTGGATTCTTGCTTTTGTATTCTTCTAATTTTTTTGCTATTGTAGAAAACAAATAGCTATCTTGTAATTCTAAATAATTTTCATTAATTTTATACATAAATTTCTCCTTTCTTACTTTTATTTATTAATCTCTGCATTTTTTGGGACAAAATGTCCCAGAAAGAAACGTCCCCTATGGGACATTTCCTTCAAATACTGTTACGGCTGGGCCTGTCATAAATACATGGTTTGTTTTTTCATCCCACTCTATTTCTAATGTTCCTCCAAGTAATTTTACTTGTGCTTTTCTTTCTGTAAGTCCATTTATATTACATGCAACAGCTACTGCGCATGCACCTGTACCGCATGCAAGTGTTTCTCCTGAGCCTCTTTCCCAAACTCTCATTTTTATATTATTTTTATCTATTATTTCTATAAATTCTATGTTAGACCTCTTGGGGAAATGCTCATCTTTTTCTAATACTGGTCCATATTTTTCAATTTTAAAGTTTTTTGTATTATCTAATAAAGTTATCGCATGTGGATTCCCCATAGAAACACAAGTAAAATTAAATACTTTATCTAAGGCTCTTATTTTTAAATCTTTTACTGGCTCTTTATCAAAGTTAACTGGTATTTGATTTGGAGCAAATATTGGCTCTCCCATGTCTACTCTTACTGTGTCTACTTTTCCATCTTTTATATTAAGATTTAGTACTTTAATTCCCGATAGTGTTTCAACTGTAATAGTTTCCTTATTTGTTAGGCCTTTGTCATAAACAAATTTTCCTACACATCTTATGCCATTTCCACACATTTCCGCTTCGCTTCCGTCAAAGTTAAACATCCTCATTTTAAAATCAGCAATATCACTTTTGCATATTAAAATTACTCCGTCAGAACCTATCCCAAAGTGACGATTGCTCATAAATTTAGCTAGGTCTGATATGTTACCTAAATCCACTATCTTAGAATAGCAATCAATATACACATAATCATTACCTAGCCCTTGCATTTTTGTAAATTCTATCATTTTTATCACCTTTTAATTGGTATTAATAAACCGTATAAAGATAGTTATCTTTATACGGTTTAATTTTATCATATATTTTTATTTTTTCAAGTATTTAAACATTATTGTGTCAACATCATATTAAAAAACTTTTGTATTAGCATTTTCTTGTTTATTATAAGTTTTTGATATTTTAATTACAATAAAATAAAAAGCCCCGCCTTAGCCGTACTTAAAAGAATTTTTAAGGACCTGCTCTTACACAGGTGGGTGCCTACCTAAATACTCATGGGCTTCTTACTACTAATTAAAGTGTAAGCATGCACGCCATATTTACGAGACTCAGCTCCCTTACTCCTCTTTGTTGGTTCTAAAAATTCTGTCATTACGCACTATGCAGGGAAATTTATTAACTTTTTTTATTATATTTATATTACCATATTAATATATTTTTATGCAATTATATTAGTTTTTAAAATAAAATATATTTTTATATTTTAAATATATTAATCTTATATATTCTCTGTTTTTTATAGTAATACTTACTATTTTATTGTTTGATATTTCTTTAAATTAATGTTATAATTAGTTAAGATTATGTGATAAAAAAGTAAGGACAAATTTCGATATTATCCTTACTTTTCTTTGTTTTTAGTTAATTTTATCTTTTAACTTTGATAATATATTTAAAGCATCTATTGGCGTTAGCTCATTTAAATTTATTTTATCTACTTCATGGGCAAATTCTGCTAATTTATAGTTGTACATATCAAGTTGTCCAGCAACTATCTGCTTGTTTTCTTTTTCCTCTCTTTTCTTTCCTAATATGCTTTTTCTCTCTAGACTTCTTAATATTTCATTTGACCTTTTTACAACATCTTTTGGTACTCCTGCAAGTTTTGCTACATGTACACCATAGCTTTCGTCTGTTCCACCTTCTACTATTTTTCTTAAAAAGATTACGTCTTCGCCTTTTTCTTTTACTGCTATTGAATAGTTTTTTACACCTTCTATTTGCTCTTCTAATTCTGTAAGTTCATGGTAATGTGTTGCAAATAGGGTTTTTGCTCCGCATTTTTCTTTGTTTGATATATATTCTACTACTGCCCAAGCAATAGAAAGTCCATCATAAGTAGATGTTCCTCTTCCTATTTCGTCTAATATGACTAAACTGTTAGATGTTGCTTCTCTTAATATTTCTGCCACTTCCATCATTTCTACCATAAATGTACTTTGTCCGCATTGCTAAATCATCAGATGCACCAACTCTTGTAAATATTTTGTCGACTACTCCAATTGTTGCAGAGTTTGCTGGTACAAAACTTCCTATTTGTGCCATTAATGTAATTAATGCAACTTGCCTCATATATGTAGATTTACCTGCCATATTAGGTCCAGTAATTATTGAGAATCTATCGTTTTGTTTATCTAAATATGTGTCGTTATCTATAAATGTACCTGATGGAAGCATCTTTTCTATAACCGGATGTCTTCCTCCTTTTATATCAATTATTCCATCGTTATTTACTACTGGTTTTGCATAATTTAAATCTTCTGCTACTATTGCAAATGATGTAAATACATCTAGCATTGATACAATATTTGATGCTTTTTGAAGTCTCTCTATATTACATGCAATTTTGTTTCTGATTTCTATAAATAGTTTATATTCTAAATCTATTACTTTTTCTTCTGCTCCTAAAATTTTGCTTTCTAATTCGTTTAATTCTTCCGTTATATATCTTTCACAATTTGCAAGTGTTTGTTTTCTTATGAAATTTTCCGGTACTAAATTTAAATATGATTTTGTTACTTCAAAATAATAACCAAATACTTTGTTGAATCCTACTTTTAAATTTTTTATTCCAGTTTGTTCTCTTTCTTTTGCTTCTAATTCGATAAGCCAATTTTTTCCTTGCATTCCTGCATTTTTTAGTTCATCTACTTCTGCATTATATCCTTGTTTTATAATTCCACCTTCTGTTATCGCAATTGGTGGTTCTTCTACAATTGCTTTATCTATTAAATCATGTATATCAGCAAGTTCGTCTAAGTTTATATATAGATTTTGTAATAATTCTGATTTACTACTTGCTAAAATATTTTTTAAGTATGGTAATTGTCTTAGTGAATTCTTTAGTGATATCATATCTCTTGCATTTGTATTTCCATAAGCGATTTTTCCGACTAATCTTTCTATATCATAAATTCTTCTTAAACAGTCAGCTATATCGCCTCTAAATATCAAATTGTTTTTTAATTCTTCTACTGCATTTAATCTTTTATTAATTTCTACAACATCTACTAATGGCTCATTTATCCATTTCCTTAGGAGTCTTCCTCCCATAGATGTATATGTTTTATCAAGCACCCAAAGTAGTGTTCCTTTTTTACTTTTGTCATTCATTTTTTCTATTAATTCTAGATTTTTTCTAGTAGTACAATTAAGAAGCATATATTTTGAAGTTGAATATATTTTTATAATGTTTATATGCTCTAATTTTATTTTTTGAGTTTGATTTAAATAGTCCAAAAGTCCGTTTATTGCTGGAATATATAAATTGTTTTGTAAATCTTGAATTTCTTTCTCATTATCATCTACAAAAGTATAGCTTTGTAGTAAAGTATCTACATCGGGTTTAAATATTTCTTCATCAAAACAATTTATATATGCTTTGAATCTTAGTTTTATTTCATCTATTTCTTCTTTGCAATTAAACAGCATTTTATTTACAATTATTTCTGCAGGATTATATTTTGAAAGTTCGTCTAATAGAAGTGAAAAGTTGTTAGTTTCTTCTATTTTTGTTGCTAAAAATTCGCCTGTTGTAACGTCACATACAGCAATTCCAAAATATATACCTTTTTTATATACTGACATTATATAATTGTTTTTCTTTTCATCAAGCATATTTGCTTCTATTACTGTTCCCGGCGTTACTACTCTTATTACATCTCTTTTTACTATTCCTTTTGCAGTTTTTGGATCTTCTAATTGTTCGCATATTGCTACTTTATAGCCCTTTTCAATTAATTTAGCTATATAACTTTCTGCTGCATGAAAAGGAACTCCGCACATTGGGGCTCTTTCTTCTTGTCCACAGTCTCTTCCTGTTAATGTTATTTCTAGTTCTCTTGATGCAGTTTTTGCATCATCAAAAAACATTTCATAGAAATCCCCTAATCTATAAAATACAATACAATCCTTATATTCTTCTTTTATTTCAAAATAATGTTTCATCATGGGCGAAAACTCTGCCATATTAAATTTCTCCTTTTAAATACCATCTATGCTGAGATACTATTTTTATATTTATTATATTTCCAATTAAATCTTTATTTCCTTCAAATACAACTACTTTATTTGTATCAGTTCTTCCGGTAAGCATTTGAGAATTGTTTTTGCTATATCCTTCTACCAATATTTTTTGAGTTGTTCCTACATATTTTTGATTGTTCTTTTCTATACTTTCTTCAAATAAAGTTTTTAATCTATCAAATCTTTTATGCTTTATTTCTTCTGGTATTTGAGTTTCCATTTTATCTGCTTTTGTTCCTACTCTTCTTGAATATATAAACATAAAAATTTGCTCAAAATTTACCTTTGATGCAACATCTAATGTTTCTTCAAAATCTTCTTCTGTTTCTCCTGGAAAACCTACTATTATATCTGTTGAAAATACCACATCTGGAATTTCTTTTTTTATTCTATCTATTAACTCTAAATATTGCTCTTTTGTATATTTCCTATTCATAGCTTTTAGCACATTTGTGCTTCCTGCTTGAAGTGGAATATGTATTAATCTAGATATTTTTTGACTTGATTTTATAGCTTCTATTACGTCATCTGTAAAATCTTTTGGATGTGGAGAAATAAATCTTATTATTTCGATTCCCTCTATTTTATCTACATCTTTTAGAAGATTTGAAAATTTATAATTTTCTGCATTACTGTATGAGTTTACATTTTGACCAAGGAGTGTTATTTCTTTATATCCTTCTTTGGCCAAATTTTTTATTTCATTTAATATATCTTCTTTTTTTCTACTTCTTTCTCTTCCTCTTACATAAGGAACTATGCAATATGAACAAAAATTATTACATCCATACATTATTGTAACTGATGCTTGTTTATTATTGCTTCTTTTTACTGGCAAGCCTTCATAAATTTCTCCATCTATGTCAATAATGTCTTTTATTTTTTTATTTTTTGTAATTGTTTTATATATGTCTTCAGGTACTTTGTGAAGAGTATGTGTTCCAAATATTATATCTACAAAAGAATAGCTTTTCTTTAGCTTATCTGTTATATGTTCTTCTTGCATCATACAGCCACCAATTGCAATTATTATATTTTTCTTTTCTTTTAATTTTTTTAATTCTCCGAAGCTTTCCAAATACTTTTTCTTCAGCGTTTTCTCTTACGCAACAAGTATTTATTAAATATAAATCTGCATCATTCATATCTTTTGATTCTGAATACCCCATTTCTTCGACCATTCCAATTAGTTTTTCAGAATCGTTTTCATTTAGCTGGCATCCCATTGTTAAGATATAATATTTTAAATTTTTATTGCTATTTATTTCTTTTACTTTTTTTATATATTCTTTTTGTTCTTCTATTACTTCTGCATTCATTAATTATTCCTCCAAATCACTTCTATATTTTATTATAATATGACATTTTTTTCAAGTAATTAGGCATTAAAATAGTAGCAAAATTAATTGCTACTTTAAAATTATTATATTTCTATCCTACTTTTTTATCATACAGCATTTTTTCTTTCATCTTTGTAAGTATTTTCTTTTCAATTCTAGAAATTTGTACTTGTGTTACTCCCAACATTTTTGCAACTTCGCTCTGAGTTTTTCCTCTATAATATCTTAATAAGATAATTTGCTTATCTCTAAAATTCAATTCTTGAATTAAATCATTAATACATATCCTATCTATAAGCATTGCTGTTTCATCTTTTCCATTAGATATTTTGCTTATTTTAGTTTCGCCATTTGATTCATTATCATAGCTTTCTTCATCTATTGACTCTATCGGCTTTTCTGCATCCATCGCTAATGCGATTTCTTCTTTTGAGACATTTAATTTTTTTGCTATTTTTGATATAGTAATGTCTTCTCCTTTTTTGCATAAATATTCTCTTTGTATTTCTTTGATTTTATTAGATAACTCTTTAAGACTTCTACTTACTTTTATTGGTCCGATCATCTCGTATAAATCTTTTTATTTCTCCCATTATATATGGTACAGCATATGTAGATATTCTTAAATTCAAACTTACATCAAATCTCTTTATTGATTTTATAAAGCCGAATACATGCTATTTGATATAATTCTTCTGCATCATAACCTCTTCCTAAAAACCTTTTTACAATGCTCCATAAAAGCCCAGAATTTATTTCTATTATTTTTTCCATTGCTTCTTTATCATCATTTTGTGCTTTTAATATATCTTCTGTATTTATTTCGTACATAAAGTAACTCCTTTTGTATTAAAGTTTTATTTCTTTTTCTTTTAGCTTATCGTTTACTTTAATCATTTTTTTCATTATTACTTTTGTACCTATTCCTATTACAGATTCTACTTTAACTTCATCCATAAAACTTTCCATTATTGTAAATCCCATTCCAGACCTTTCTAAATCTGGCTTTGAAGTATATAGTGCTTGCATTGCTTTTTTTACATCTTCAATTCCTTTTCCGTTATCAGAAATCTCTATTTCAATTGAGTTTGCAAATAGCTTGCATTCAATTTTTATTATTCCTTCTTTTTCTTCATATCCATGTATGATGCAATTTGTAACTGCTTCTGATACAGCAGTTTTTATATCTGATATTTCTTCAATATTTGGGTCAAGCTGAGTTGCAAAAGCTGCAACTGCTATTCTTGCAAAGCTTTCATTGCTTGATTTACTTAAAAACTCTAGCTTCATTTCATTTTTATATACATTCTTCAAATTTATTACCTCCTAATTCTTTTACTTCTTCTATTGGGATTAGTTTTAATATTCCTGACATTTCAAATACTTTTTTTATTGCTGGCTTTACATTTATCATACTTGTTTTTCCACCAAACATAGATATTAATTTATATCTTCCTATAATCATTCCAATTCCGCTACTGTCCATAAAACTGACATTACCGAAATCAAATATTACTTTTTTTGGTATATGTACCTCTATTTCATAATCAGCTCTCTTTTTAATTTTTTCACAAGAATGATGGTCTATTTCTTCTGTAATTTTTAATAGTAATAGCTTGTCTTCTTTTTTATATTCAACTTTCATTTGTATTTCTCCCTTCGTTTTATTAGTTATTTAATTGTATGATTTTATGTCTTTATTATATATTCTATTTTTGGAAATATTTTCCTTTGATGAATTTTAAGAAGTTTTAGCGAAAACGCAGATTTATAATATATGTACATCTTTTATATTCATTCAATAAAAAAATAAAATTGGTTATATTTATATATTCACCAATTTTATTTAATTATATTTTATTAAATTAAACCTTCGTCATTTCTTAAATAATAAATGTACTACAAAATAGATGGTACTTAATCAAATTCACAGCTAAAATTCGATTTAGGTATACAAACTACTGGACGACAGCCATAACTTGTATTGACATTATCGTTCCATTGGTTAACTCCACAACAATCACTACCCGCAATATGAAGACTTAATTTGTCATAATATTTAGGGGAAGCAAGCCAGTAATAGTATACGTTACCCGGTTTATACACTCCATCATTTACAGATGGAGAAGCTGAATAACCTTTCAAACAATCATATCCAAAAGAATTGCCTTCTGAAATAGTTGCTTTTAATGTTTTATCTTGCGTTGCATTATATGATGCTGCAAATAATTCTATAGTTGGTCCTCCCATTGCCCATACTGCTTTTCCTTCTGCGTCTCTATAATTATCCCATGGGCTTACTCTTTTTTCTGTTCCAGTGTCACACAAATACGCTGTTGCTCTTATATTTTCATTTTCATTAGAGCTTTCAAATAATCCTGCATTTTTTGCTTCCACCATTAAATCTTGTCCTTGCTTACTCACATCTGCCCCATTTTTATAATCGTTTAAATAATCTGCAAGTTTCAAGTTTGTTATTACAGAATTTTCTTTTGACGTTTCTGATATTAAATATATATTTTTATCATCTTCATAAAGTAATCTCCATACTAAATCTTTTTGTTCTTCTCCTTTTGATTGAAAGTTTATTACTTTTCTGCCATAATTTTTAATGTTTGTTGCTTCTGTTAATGGACCTGTATCTTTTTTATCCTTTGATAAATATTCATCTATTGATTCATATTCTTCTCCTGCTATCTCAATTTTTCCACTTTGCTCCGATAGAACTGCATTTCCTGTATCTCTTGCTGCTTTTTTTGCGGTACTAAATAATCCACTATTTAATGCTATTGTAACTGTTACTGATATTAATATTAACATTACTATTATTGTAATTATTAATGCTATTAGAGTTATACCTCTGTAATTTATTTTTTCTTTTCCATTCATTTATTTACCTCCATCTTTTGTTTATCAGTATATTTAATATTGGTTTAATTTTTTATTTTAATTCTATTTTTTTGTTTTCTGTCATTGTATATTCAGTTTTTGGAAATAATCTTTTTTCTGCTGGAATAAATCCTCTTACTTGCAATCCTGGCAAAATCCATGTGTATGGCCCTATAACTGTTCCTGGAAGTGATGCTACATTTGCTCCAAGTCTTGTATTATCTCCTATAATACTTCCGAAGAAATCAGATTCTGTATCTACCTTTTCTTCATTTATTTTTATATGAATATTCTTTTGGTCAAATCTTCTGTTTGCAAGTATTGTTCCGCTTCCAATTCTTGCAGATTTTCCTAAAATTGAATCTCCTACGAAAGCTAAGCTTGCTACTTTAGCTTTATTCATAAGTATAGCATGTTTTACCTCTGATGCATGACCAACTGATGCTCCGTCACCTATAATAGTTCCTGGTCTTATTAATGCTCCTGATTGTATTTCTACATTTTTTCCTATTAATACTGGTCCTTGTATTGTTACATTTGAATGTATTTTTGTTCCTTCGTCTATAAAGTAACTTCCTGTTATAGAACAAAAATCTCCTACTTCTGATGCTTTATTTACTTGCATTCCTTTATTATTCATAAAACTTACAATATATTCATTTATATTGTTTACTACTTCCCATGGATATTCAAAATTATTAAATACTTCTTTGAAAGGAAAATTTTCTATATCATTAAAATAATAATTTAGTTTTAATTCTTTCATTTTATTGTTCTCCTTGATTATACTTTTCTAATATTGTTCCTAAATCTTTTGAAAATTCTTTTAGCATAACTATTTTTATTCCTATATCTTTTCCTTCGATATAGTCATCTGTTATTTGTTTTAACTGTCTTATATTTTTCATTTCTGGTTCTATTTCTTTTGTATATTTTTCTGCTCTATCTAAAAGTTTTTCTTTTATTGATACAATATCTTCGTTGTTTGCGCAAGAAATTCTTTGAAATAATTGATATGGGTCATAATATTTAAATATTGGAACATCCATACATTCTTTATCAAATCTTTCATAAAACATTTCCATTTTCATTGGTATGCATTTAAATATATCCTCTGCTTTTTGTGAATACATTTTATCTTTTAAAGCTCTATTTATCATATAAAAATGGTCTAAAATTTCTTTTACTTCTTCTGTTTCATCTTCTATAATTATTTGATTAATTTCTTCTTCTGCATTTTCATAATAATCTGATACTAAAGCTGCTACATTCATACCATTAAAGAATATTGTTCTTATTGTTTTTATATCATATTCAATTAATCCTTTTTTAGTGAAATAAGTAAAATATATAAATAACTTAACTGTATCTAAAAGCTTAACTTTACCATTTTTTACATCTTCTAAAACTTCTTCTATAACTCCTGGGAATTGATCATCTGAAATTTTCCAATATTCTTCAATAAGCAATCTTTTATATCCTGGTAATTTTTCGGTGTCTATAGTGTTTATTATAACTTCCATATTGCTCTTGAAAATTTTCATGTCGAAGATTCTTGTTCTTACATACACTTCTATAAATTTAAAGAATCTATATTCTGATTTAAAATTATAATAATAGTTATTATCAAATTCTTTAATATAGAATTGTCTGTTGTCCATCAAAACTCTAGAAGATACAAGAATCGATTTGTATTCTTCGTTATCTGCTATATTAACAAATTTATCTTTTGTAACTTTTCCTGCTTTTATTTCAAAAGATATTGCTATTGTAAATATAAGCATTGTTTGAAGTATTCTATAATTTGTATTTGGATAATTTTTGTTTACCATCTCAAATACCTTCTTAAAATCATTTAATGCATGTTTTAAAATTCTCAAATTTCTTGTTCCACTCTTATTAAAAGTAGATGTTATATAATTGGTATTTTCTCTTAAAAATCTAATTAAATCAGGATTGCTTTCATATCTCATTAAGATTCCGTTTATTATATAATTAAATTCTGGAGCATATTCAAATGTTTCACCTATTAATTTTTCTTTTATTCTTTCATAATCATTTGCTTTATCAAATACATATTCAATTTTATCTTGTATTTTTTCAACAATTGGTTTATCTGTTTTAGATAAATCCCCTTCTTTATCTAAAAGATATGTTGCAATAAATGTTTTCATCTCTAAATTGCTACTTTTTAGTTTAGTTGCTAATTCTTTTTCATTACATATTATAATTGTTTTTATATGGTCATGTTCAACAAAGTTATTTATATATCCTAGTATATCTATAACGTCAACATTTGCTCTTTCTAGGTCATCAAAGCATAATACTTTGTCATCTGTTGAAAAGAATTTACTATAATCAACTTTATCTCCATTTTGTGTTACACCAAAAAGATTTGCCATATCTAATCCTGTTTTTGCATATTCAGGTATAGATTGTTGATCTGTTGAATTCATATATTTTCTCATGTTTTTATCCATAAGCTGAGTAGTTTCTATAAATATTTTTTTACTTATATCCTCTAAGTTAGAAATACCATATAAAGACATATATATTGTTGTATATGTCTTTCCATTTAATTGTAGTGAATCTATCTTGTTTCTTATTTTATTATTCCAGAAATAAGTTTTTCCGCTTCCCCATTCACCATTTATCATTATCGCATAATCTGTATAATCTGCTCTTACATAATCTAATATACTTTCTACTAAATCTTCCATCTTTTGCCTCCCTGCTTATTTATATAATCTTTTGCTAGTTTTACCAATTTTGTTTCATTATATATTATCAGCTCTGTAAATTATTGCTAACTTATTACTTTTATATATTCTTTTATAATTTCTTTGAATTTAATTTTTACTCTTTCTGCAGTTTGTTTTACATCATCATAAGATAATGTTTCATCTAATACTCCTGCTGCCATATTTGTAATACAAGAAACTGCTACAGTATCAATTTTGCAATGATGCGCAACGATTGCTTCTGGAACAGTTGATAATCCTACTGCATCTGCTCCTAAAGTTCTTAGTGCTCTTATTTCTGCTGGTGTTTCAAATGTAGGACCTTTCATGTATGCATATACACCTTCTTGGACTCTTCCTGCATGTTTTTTAATTACTTCCTTCAATTTTTCACTTAAATTTTTATCAAAAGTTTGGCTCATATCTGTAAATCTTTCACCAAATTCATCTAAATTTTTCCCTCTTAAAACTGATTCTGCAAAGAAACTTAAATAATCATTTATTACCATGAAATCTCCTGCTTTAAAGTTTGTATTTATTCCGCCTGATGCATTTGTAATTATTAATTTTTCAATTCCTAATAATTTAAATACTCTTATTGGAAAAGTAGTTTCTTTTAAATCATAGCCTTCATAATAATGGAATCTTCCATTCATTGCAATAATTTCTATTCCATTTAATTTTCCTATTATTAATTCTCCTGCATGCCCTTCTACTGTAGATACTGGAAAATTTGGGATATCTTTATAATTAATAACAATTTTATCTTCTATTTCCTCACTTAAAACACCTAATCCTGAGCCTAAAATTATTGCTATTTTTGGTTTTAGTTCGCCTATCTTGTTTTTTATGTACTTGCTACTTTCTTCATAATTTGAATAACTAAACATACATACCTCTCCTTTTATCTTTCTTCTCCATCTTTAATTTCTTCTTCAAAAGAATCTGTTTCTTCGTTATAATGATATATTGTTTCTTTATTTTTTTCTCTTAAAACAAGTTCATCATCTGTGTTTATATAAATATATTTTTCGTCTCCATTTGGATATGGAATTAATATACTAGTTACTGGTTCATCAGTAGTTTTAATCTGTTTAGATAATTCTTCTACTGCTTTTTTTCTTTCTTCTCCTGTCAGATTTTCATCTATTAAATCAGCTCTTTCATTTAATAATTTACTTCCTAATGGATGAAAAACAAGTGGTAAAGCATTTCCTCTATCACATAAATTCAGCATTAAGTCTGATGGTTTTTCAGATTTAGATATATTAGCATATTTACTTAATTCCTCTAATTCGCTTTTATCTAACTTTACATATGAATTTGGTTTTGTAGAAAAAGCATATATTTTGTCTCCAACTTCTAATAAACAAAATCTTGATTTATTTATATTGTCTATATTATCAGAATCTAAAATATCTTTTATTTTTGAATCTTCTGGAATATTGTTAGTATTTATAAATCCATCATATCTAGTAATTTTTCTATACTCATCATCTGTTAATACTTTTTTTAATACCAATCTACTATAATACATAACAAAATCAGCATGTCCTTTTAAATCCATTCTATCATTAAAATGGTTAAAAATCCAATCTAATTTAGCTTCTAACACTTCATTTTCTGTCATATTATTGTATCTATCAAATATTCCTTTTTTTATTTTTTCTTTTTCTTCAAGTGTTATATTATCATTTTTCTCCAATTCTACTTGTTTTAAAGCCCATTCATTTTCTGACATCACAGATTTAAAATTTAAAAATTCTTTTTTAATTTGTTCTATTACATCATTCATATACATATTGTATTTTGTGTATCCTAAATTGTCATCTATTTTCTTTAATTGCTCACTACTTAAAAAATCTATCCCGTCTAAACTTTTTCCATCTGTTGTTAATCCATTTTCAAATTTTTTATATCGCCTTTCATAATATGGTTGTGATGCAAAATCTGGAGTTTTCATCCCACTTTGGATATTTTCTATATCTTCTAAATAATTTATTATATATTTCTTACCACTTTTTGTTGTTATTAATACATCTGTATGTTTAAACATATCTGTATCACAAGAAACCATATCTGCATTTATTCCATTATCTCTTAGAATTTGGGCAACCATATTACATAATGGTTTACAAACTGTAGGAATATTATCGCTCCTATTTCTAATAGCTTGCTCTAATGCATTTTTATCTAATGGCTGTCTATAAGCATTGGCCTTTCCTTTCAAATTTCCACCTGCATAAAAGAAGTCTAAATTTCTTCTTAAAATAGGTAATATTAATATTTCTAATTTCCTTGCTTTAGCAATTTCTATTTCATCTTCTGTTAGATTTTTAATTTCATTTTCATTTAAATTTAATTTTATCATTCATTTTCACCTTTT
Source organism: uncultured Clostridia bacterium (assembly GCA_947628465.1). Next base: position 4,215 of record CANQZZ010000004.1, on the reverse strand, counting down.
TTTAGTTTATCACGAATTTCTATTTATTGCAATAATAATTATATCTGTGTTATAATGTGTTAGCACATTATTTTTAAAGGAGATTATTTGATATGAAAACTGCATTTATTATTCATGGTTTTAATGGAGATACTACCTATACATTTGGACCTTCCTTAAAAAAGTTTTTAGAGAATAAAAATTATAAAGTATTTATACCTGAATTTCCTATCCGCTCAGAAGCATCTTATGTAGGATGGTCTAAAATTCTAAATAATTATAAAGAATTTTTCAATGATGAAACTATTATTGTTGCACATTCAATTGGTAATCCTTTTATTATCAAATACATTTATGAAAACAATTTAAAAAGCAACACTTATATAAGTGTTGCAGGATTCTGTGATTTGTTTACAGTTCCTGATAGAGATGATTTAAATAATGCTTTTAAAGATTTTGCAGTAAGCAATAACCATATTCAATATTGTAAAAGTTCAATTCCAAATAGATTTTCATTATATAGTGATAATGATCATGTAATACCTTTTAACATATTAAAAAATTTTGTTGCTAAACTAGAGAGCATTCCTGTTTTTATTAGTGGAGTTGGACATATGGGCAATAGAGATAATATTTCTAGATTACCTCAAATTGAAGATATAATAAATAGTCTTCATTACTAATAAATTTTTATTTTGCCTACTTACGTTTATTTTATATAATCTTTTGCAATTGTAAATACTCCTACCTTTTTTGCTTGTGCTTTTTTAAGCACCTTTGCACATTCATTTGCTGTACTTCCTGTTGTATAAATGTCATCAAAAATCAATACGTTTTTATTTTTTATTTTCTGCAAGTTTTGTATTTTAAATGCATCTATAATGTTAGTTTGCCTTTCCATCTTGTTTGATTCAGATTGTGCTTTTGTATTTATTTCTTTAATTAATATGTTTTTTTCTAATTTTAAATCTAGATTATTTGCTAAATCTCTTGCAATTAGCTCTGTTTGATTATATCCTCTTATTAGTTTTCTTTTTTTGTGTATTGGAACTGGAATTATTAGGTCATATTTTTTTAAGATGTCACATATTTTTTCATTATTTAATATAAGTTTTGAAAAAGTTTTATATAAATATGGTGCGTTTTTAAATTTATATTTTATAATTCTATTTCTTATATCGCCTTCATATTTAAAAATATGAAATATCTCATCAAAATACATATTTGGGTATTCATATTTATTGCTACTTATATCATATTTTTTTATTTTTATTAAACATTTTCTGCAGATGTTATCTTTAGAGATTCTTCCACAAAAGCCACAAATTGGTGGATAAAAAAGATTTAAAATATTATTTATCATTTTGACCTCTTTTATAATTGAATTTTTCAGATTCTAAATTTAATTTATATGAATTAAAATTGATAGATTAAATTAATTATCTATATTTTAGCATAAAAAAAGTATATGTCAATTATTTTTACCAAACCCCTTGTTTTTTTTTCAAATTTATGCTAAACTATTGTTTAGTCAGTTTATAAGCTAAGTATAGGAGGTGTCTGCATTATGGCAAAATGCGAAATTTGTAATAAATCAGTAAGTTACGGAAATAAACTTAGTATTACACGTTCACACATTAGTAAAAGAACATCAAGAACTTGGAAACCAAATTTAAGAACAGTAAAAACAATGGTAAATGGTGAGCCAAAAAAAATTAAGGTTTGTGCTAAATGCTTACGTTCTGGTAAAGTAACAAAGGCATAAGCAAACAATTTATAATTAATATATAGCAAAAAAAATAGGTTTTACACCTATTTTTTTTGCTAATTTTGTAATATAATTGATATTGGAATATGGCACATAAACTATTTTATCTTATGTATAAAATATAAATTAAGGAATTATTTTACACCAAATATCAATTTTACAATTCCTCTTAAAAATTTAGGAACTTTTTTTACTACTATAGTCATATTTGTAGCACTCTCCTTTATTTTAGATTAACAAGAAAGCCATGTTATTCCTACCACTACTATTGTAACACCAATAATAAATAACCAACCTGAAAACGGAAGTAATATTACAAGTAATACACCGAAGTCCAAATCCAATTAAGCATACAGCTAAAGTTTTTTTAAATAGATTTAACATATACTTCCTCTTGCACCTGCTTTCATTTTATTTATTATTATAATATATTATTTTTTATGTAAAAGGGTGATAGTTTTGAATAATAATCATAAGAAAAGAAGTCATAAACTCTCTACAAAAGAAGCCGTAGAAATAATAAAAATACTTAAAAATGCATACCCAGATGCAACTTGTAGCTTAGATTTTAGCTCTCCTTTTGAGCTTGGTATAGCTGTTATGTTATCGGCTCAATGCACTGATGAGAGAGTTAATAAAACAACTCCTGCTATATTCGAAAAATATAATAAACCTCAAGATTTTATTGACATGGATATCGAAACTTTAGAAAATTTAATTCATCCTTGTGGTTTTTATAAAACAAAGGCTAAAAATATAAAAGCATACTCTAAAAGAATAATGGATGAATACAAGCGGAACTCTTCCTAAAAGTATGGATGAATTAATAACTCTTCCTGGTATTGGAAGAAAAAGTGCAAATGTAATAATGCTTGAAGCTTTTAATAATCCTATTGGTATCGCAGTTGATACACATGCAAAAAGGATTTCTAATAGGATAGGTTTTTCTAGCCGTAGTAATCCTATTGATATTGAGCAAGATTTATTAAAACTTATTCCTAAAGAATATTATAAAGATGTTAATCACTTGCTTGTATGGCATGGTCGAAATACTTGCATTGCACGAAGTCCTAAGTGTAGCACATGTCCTATATCAAAATATTGTAGTTACTATTTAAATTCTTAATTTTTTATTGTTTACAATTGACAAATACCATTTTAAAGCTATATAGTTATATTAATAAATAAAAAGGAGGCTGTAATTTTATGAAATTAAAATTCAAAGTTTTTATTACTATTTTTACTATGCTTATTTTGTTACTATCTTCATATAGTTTTGCAACTGATTCAAATAATGATATCATGCCAATATCTGATACTCAACAAGAAGAAACTCCATCTTCTAATTTAAGAGATTCTGACTTATATGTTACTGATAATGAATATGATATTAAAAATACTATTAATGGAAATGTGTTTACTTCAGTAAATACTCTTAATATTGACCCTAATGATAATGGAGGAATAATTGAGGGTAACTTATATGCAGCTGCTTCTTCAGTAAATATCAAATCTGTTATAACATATTCAGATACTGAAAAAGATGATTTAGGAAATCCTGCTATTTCAATAGATAAGTCTTGCACAATATCAGGTAATGCATTTATATCTGCAGGAAAACTTGTTTTAGAACCTGGTTCTAAAATTTATGGTGATTTATATGTATGTGCAAATGAAGTAGAATTATCACAAGGCTCTACAATTTATGGTAATGTATTTATTGTTGCAAAAAAAGTTACTTTAAATTCTGAGATTGGTGGTAGCTTATATGCAAGTGTAAGTAATTTTGATATGCAATATTTTGGATTTATATCAAGAGATTTACATTTAAGTGCTAAGAATGCTAATCTTAATGGATATGTGTACAGAAATTCATTTATTGATGCAAATAACATTAAAACAGAAGATAAATTTATAAATCAACAAGACTTTAATTTAACTGATGCAAATACTTTTACATTCTCTGGAGAAATTAAAGGAAATGCATCTGTAAATGCTAAAAATATCACTCTTCAAAATAAAGATAATGATAAAGATATAACATGTAAAATATCTGGAAATTTATTATATTCATCAAAAGGAGAATTAGAAATACCTAATGGAATTGTTTCTGGAGAAGTAAATTACAGTAAATATTCTAGCACATCTTCTAAATCTGTACTTTCTAATGTATGGAATTTTGTACTAGAACTCGCAACATTACTCGTATGTGTATATATAATATACTTACTAATTTCTAAATTCGCACCAAAATATTTAGATAAGATTTCTAATTTATCAGTTAAAGGTTTATTGAAATATTTAGGAATAGGAGTTTTATTCTTAATATTAGTCCCTATAATTTCTTTCCTATTGCTTCTATCAAATATAGGAAGTACTTTAGGTATAATACTAATATTAATATATATCACACTTTTATTAATTGCTAAATCAATATTTATAATATCTATTGCTACATTTGCTAAAAA
>CANQZZ010000003.1 GCA_947628465.1 uncultured Clostridia bacterium | reverse complement strand
TGAAATGGTAAATAGTTTTTATAAATTATATCAAAAAATACCAGGAACAATGCACAAATTTTTTGAAAATGGAAAACTTTGCGAATATGGATACGATAAAGCAACTAATGAATGTAAAGAAATTAACTGTAAGTCTTGTATAAAAAAATATTTTGAAGAGAAAGCAGAGGAAAGCTGAATGGAAGAATGGGAAAGAGATAAAATAAGAAGTTGTATTTTTAATATACAAGATAAATTGGAAGCAATAAAAAATGAAATAGAATTAGAAAAGCCTTATAAATATTACATATTAGAAAAAATAGAACCTATTTTATTTGATTCAAAATGTATAAAAAGTATATGTGAAAGTGAAGAAAATTAAATGAGAGTTTTTAGATTTATGAGTAAGAAGGAGTTTGAAAAATTTAGAAATGGAGTAGTGTTAGAGAATAAAACTATACATAAAGGAAAAACAAATTCAATAGGATTTTGCTTTTTTAATATAGATGATTATAAACCAGAAGAAGCAATGCACTTTTTAAGTGGTATTGTCACATTTGATATTTGTGCTGTTTTTGAAACAAAAAAAAAGTTGAATAAGACTTATGGAGTATATGCAAAGCCGATAAAAAATACTGGTAATTCTTTTGAAGATTTATTAAATATATTTTTTATAGACAGTTTTAAAGCAGATGAATATTCTACACCTAAATATAGTAGCAAAGACTTTAAATTATTGAAATATAGTGAAAATATATGGCAACAATGGAAACCTAGAGAAGAATCTAAATTTGTATGGAAATACTAATATGGAATTAAAAAGGAGGATAGATATGTTATTACAAAAATGGAACACGAAAAAAAGAGAATACGAAGATTATAATATTTCAAATGATTGGAATGTAAAGTGCTATTCAGAAGATATGGATGAAGTCATAAACTGTGCTAGTTGTGGAAAAAAGATAGTATATGGAAAGTGTTATACAAGTTTAGAGATACATACACAACATAGATTCGGTTATGCTGCATGTGATGAATGTTACAGAGAAGAAATTGCAAAGAAAGTTTGGTAGGTAATATTATGAAATTAGAAGAGGCAATCGAATATTTAAAAAAATTTAATAAAATAATAATTAGTTGGAACTTAAACGAAAAATGCGATTTAAGTAATGCCATAGAAACAGTATTAAAATCTTTAGAAGAATAGGAGGAATAAAATGAGTTTATATAATGATTTATTTGGGATAAATGAAGAAGCACCGATATTACTTGGAATGATAGGAGTCAATAAAAAATATTTTGACAGATTTAGAGATGTTGAACTAATAAAAGATGGAACAATTATAAGAGTTTTTACAAGACTAGGTGGAGGAAATCGTGAAGGCTATGAAAAAAATGGGAAAAAATACAAAATCATGAATTATACATAAAAGATTATGATGATGATTTTGATTGTACTTATGCTTACATAGAATTTAAAGTTCCAGAAAAACATAAAGAAACAGCACAAAAGATGTTTAAAGGTGAGCCTATTTCTTTTGAAAAGAAGTTTAAAAAAGAACTTGACGACATGGAAATACCTGGCTCAGAAGCACGAAAAAGAGCTGAAAAGATAGTAAAAAAAAATAACAGATCAACTAGAAAATGACAATGATAATAATAATAATAATGGTATTAAATTTATAGAAATATAGGAGAAAAAAATGAAAGAATATAATATGAAATTAAAAAAAGAAGAAAAATTAAATATTTTCTTAATAATTTTTTTAATAATGGTAAGTATTTTGCGGATGTATTTTTGATATTATTATACACATGCCATTTGTAATTATATTGGAAGTATTAATTTTATTTTATTATATTGATTATTTAGAAGAATGTCATAGAGTGAATTATTATATAAAAAATTACATAGATTTACTCAATAGATATTTAAGATTAAGCAGTGAATATAATGAATTAAAAGACAAAAAGAACTAGCTATCGAGGTAAGCTAGCCCTTAATGAATTGGCAGAGCCAATATAGGATTTGATTGTATTTTATCATAATAAAATATAAAATTCAATACTTTCATGGAGGGTTTTAAATGAATCGTAAAGAGTTGTTTGAATACCGTGATAATAAAGCATGGCTAGAAAGAAGATTAGAAAAGATTAAAGAAGAATACGAGAGTTTAACATCTACTAATGCTAAATTTATTGATGGCTCACATGGAACATCAGCAATACAAGATAGATTAGCCGAAAGTCTTGCTACTTTATTAGATCTAAAGGCAGAAACTTTAAACTTTGCTCTTAATCTTGAAAAGAAACTACACAGAATAGACAATGCTTTATTAGAAATAGACCAGCCATACAGGAATATACTTACATACATATACATAGATGGAATGAATCTAGTTGAAGTTGCTACAAAAATGAATTACAGCTACCCACATATTTGTAGACAACACGGAATAGCACTTAACAAATACGACGATTTAAAAGATGATATGAAATGATATAGAATGATATATTTAAAATATGATATAAATATAATAGAAATTTAAAAAGAACAATTTTTCTTACAAGCAGGATTAAGAAGAAAACTTTTAATTCACAAAAATTTTTAATTACCTCCTTAAAAAAGAAATATGTTTTTTCGTACAGGCTATAACTATAGTCTGTATTTTTATAAAATGTGAAAAATTTATAAAAAATGATAGGAAAAATGTGAAACAATATGGAAATAAAGACTTTTGAAGATTATATAAAAGAAAAATGCCAGAATTGTAACAAAGAATGTAACAACAAAATTATTAAGACAATAGAAGATAAAATAAAATGTATTAATGATTAAATTATGATGTTATTAGGAGAAAAAAATGAAATTTGAGATAAATAAAACTGAGTGGGAAATTATTGAAGTAGACAAAGAAAAACTATTAGAAGAATATAAAAAGAGTGTTAATGAAGAAGCTTGTTTTGCATTTGGCTTGACAATATTTCCTACTCATCAAATTTGGATAAACAAAGATATGTGTTTTGACCAGCAAGTAAGAACATTAAAACATGAACTAACACATGTATTTATATATAGCTATGGTATGTTTAATGTACCTCATTATACAGAGGAAATGGTTTGTGATTTAGTAGCAAGCATAAACAGTTTTATTAATGATGTTATAAAAGAGTATGTTTATTTGAATAAATAAAGGAAGTGGTAATGTGAGAGGAAAACAATTAAGTAAAGATAGAGTTTATGCAATAATGCTATCAGTTTTTACTACAGGTAACTATAATGAAACAGCAAAGCAATTAAATTTACCATTTTCTACAGTAAAGACAATATATGATAGGAATAAAAATAAACCAGAGTTTGCTAAATTACGAGAGAAAAAAGAAAATGAATTTATAAATCGTGCTGATAGAATTATACAAAAAGCAATGGACAGATTAGAAAAATCTTTAGATAATAAAAAAGAAAAAATACCAGTAAATAATCTTTCAACTGTTATAGGAACACTATACGATAAGAAAGCACTAGCAAAAGGCGAACCTACAGCTAATGAAACAATTACAATCAATATAGGACTATCAGATGAACATTAATATTAACTTAGACCGTAATATATTTAACGAAAAGTTTTTGCCATATTTAGATAACACTTTAAGATATTTAATATTTTATGGTGGTGCTGGTTCAGGTAAAAGCTTTTTTGTTTGTCAAAGATATGTATATAAAATACTTAAAAACAAGTTATGTAATATTTTAGTTGTAAGAGCTACTGGTAAATCAAACAGAGATTCTACTTTTGCTTTATTTAAACAAGTAATTCATAAGTGGAACTTAACAAAATACTTTAAAATCAATGAGAGTGACTTAAGAATTAGATGTTTGCTAAATGGAAACGAGATAGTATTTTCTGGATTAGATGACGTTGAAAAATTAAAATCAATTACATTTAGTAAAGGTGAACTTACTGATATATGGATTGAGGAGGCTTCAGAGATACAAGAAGCAGATTTTAACCAATTAGATGTACGTTTAAGAGGTGCAGGAACTAAGAAACAGATAGTTGTATCATTCAACCCTATAGACATAAATCACTGGTTAAAGAAAAGATTTTTTGATGTTAAAGATGATAAAGTAGCTATCTGCCACTCTACATATAAAGACAATAAGTTCCTAGATGATGATTATAAAATCTTGCTAGAGAGTTACAAAACAACAGACGAATATTATTACAATGTTTACTGCCTAGGAATGTGGGGCGTATTAGGAAAGACAGTATTTGACGCTAAAGCAATAAATAATAGATTACAAATAATACCTAAACCATTAAAGGTTGGGTATTTTTCTTATGTTTATGATGGATTAAAGATAAAATCTATTCAATGGGTTAATGATTCTAATGGCTATATAAAAATATATAAAATGCCTAATAGTCCAGAATATACCAAATATGTAATTGGTGGAGATACAGCAGGAGATGGTTCAGACTTCTTTACTGGACATGTGTTAGACGCAAAAACAGGTGAACAAGTCGCAGTATTAAAACATGAATTTGATGCTGACCTCTATACTAAACAGATGTATTGTCTAGGCTATTATTATTCTAGCTATGATAATGACGGAAATACAGCTCCAGCTTTAATTGCTATTGAAGCTAATTTCGATAGCTTTCCTATTAGAGAATTAGAAAGATTAGGATATACAAACCAATATGTTAGAGAAAAGATAGATGAATATACAGGAAGAACAGAAAAGAAGTTTGGATTTAAGACAACTGTTCTTACTAGACCTACAATTATTTCTACTCTTATAGAGATAGTTAGAGAGCATAGCGATACAATTAACGATAAAGATACTTTAGAGGAGTTATTAACAATTATTAGAAACGAAAAAGGCAGAATTGAAGCTCCAGAAGGTGGACATGATGACCAGATGATGGGGTTAGCTATAGCACATGAGGCTAGAAAGCAAGTAACATTTGAAGTAAATACAATAAATATTAGAATACAAAATCAATTCAGTTTTATGGAAGAAGAACATGAAGATTACGGTGAAAGAATAGAGGTGGTATAGTATGAAAAAAGTAAAATTAAGAGAAATATTGAAAAGAAGAAAAGAGGAGAAAAAGAAAGATGAACCTATTGCAAATTATTCTACTATTAGTCGTCGTAGAACTCGTAAATCTCGCTAGTTTTTATTTAGGAGCATATATAGCTGGAAAAACAAAAGCTAACGAAAAAATAGAACTTCCAAAAATAAAAACTCCAATGGAAGTATATAAGGATATAGAAGCAAAACATGAGGAAAACGAACGAGAAGCACAATTAAAAGCCGATTTAGAAACAATAAATAACTATAATGGTAACATCTAAAAAAGGAGTTCAAAATGGATTTAGAGCAACTTAAAAATACTCAGTTATGGGATTTATACGAACAAGGTAGAAACTACTGTAATCGTATAAATCTTTTTACTGATACAGATAAAAACTACGAATTTTATAATGGTGACCAATGGCGTGGTGTTAGGATAAGTGGTATAGAACCTGTGCAGTTAAACTTTATCAAAGCTATTGTTAAGTATAAAGTAGCAAATATTAATAGTAATCTTTACATTGCTAAGTTTTCTAGTGAGAACTTTGAAAAAAGCAAACGAAAAAGCTATGAACAAATTTGTAAAATGCTTGACCGTAAAGTAGCTAATATCTGGGAACAAGATTCACTAGATATTAAGATTAGAAATGTGTCAAAAGATTCAGCTATAAATGATGAGGGTATTATGTATGTTGACTATGACGATGAAAAGCAGATACCTATTAATCAAATATTATCTAAGAATGATATATTTTATGGTAATGAGAATGATTCAGATATACAAAGTCAGCCTTATATTATATTAAAGCAAAGAATGTCAGTTATAGAAACACAAAACTTAGCTATTAGTTTAGGTGTTCCTGAAGAAGAAGCTAGAAGTATTTTAGGCGATTCAATGTATTTTGATGAAGCTGGAGAGCAAGCTAAAGTAGAAAAAGATAATATGTGTACTGTACTTACTAAGTTATATAAAGAAAATGGACAAGTATATTTTGAAAAGGCTACAAGATATGTTGAGTTAAAGAAACGAACAGCAACAGGATTAAAACTTTATCCAGTAGCACATATGACTTGGGAAGAAAAGATAGGCTCAGCAAGAGGTGAAGGTGAAGTTAGATACTTAATTCCTAACCAGATTGAAGTAAATAAGACTTTAATGAGAAGATTGCTAACAGTTAAGAATACAGCATATCCTACAAAGGTAGCTAATGTAGCAAAGATACAAAACCCAGAAGCTATTGATAGAGTTGGTGGAATAATTAAGACTAAGAACGGAAGCGTTGAAGATGTAACAAAGATATTAGCTACAATTCCACCTTCACAAATGTCAGCAGATGTAGAGAAAGCACAAAATGATCTAATTTCAATTACTAGAGAATTAGCTGGTGCTGGCGATATCGCTAACGGTGATGTTAATCCAGAGAGTGCATCAGGTAGAGCTATCTTAGCAGTTCAACAAGCTTCTAAAGAGCCTTTAACAGAACAAATGACAGCTCTAAAGAAGTTTGTAGAAGATTTATCTAGAATATGGCTAGATATGTTTATTACATATTCTGATAGAGGCTTGCAATTAGAAAACGAAGTAGCAGATCCAGTAACTGGAGAAAAATATATAAATGTAGTAACAATACCTCAAAATGTATTAGAAGAAATAAAAGCAACAGTTAAGATAGATGTAACTCCAAAAGGTGCATTTGATAAATATGCACAAGAGCTAAGCTTAGAGAACTTATTAAAAGAGGGATACTTCAATATTCAAAGACTAAGTGAATTAAAAGTATATGTAAATAGTTTAGATGATGACGCAACAATGCCAAAAGCCAAACTAGAAGTAATTATTGAGGATATGGAACAAGAACAGCAAAAGATAGCTCAAATAAATGCTGAAGCTCAGATGATGACTCAAAGAGCTAACCAGTTCTTAAACTCAGATTCAGATATACAAGCAGATCAGATAAGACAAGCTCAAACAATAAATCAAGTACAAGAAGAAAAGGATTTAGGTGAATATGAAAATTAACACTTTACTAACAGATGTTAAGTAGAGTGTTTTTTTATAGCTCCAGGCGTGGAAGAGCTTAAAAGCTACGGATTAGTCAAGCAATGACTTAAAAATAGGAGGATTCTATGTATTTAGATGATGAAAATAATGTAGTTGATACTACTGAAAATGTTGAGGAAACAACAGAACAAAATGAAGGTCAAGAGGTTACCACTGAAGAAGAAAAAACCTACACAAAAGCTGAGCTAGACAAACTTGTTGGTGAGCAAGTAGATAAGTTACTGCCTAGTAAGTTAGAAAGAGCAAAAGCAAAACTAGAGCGTGAAAATCAAAAGAAACTAGATGAGTATGAGAATATTAAGAATATCCTTAGTGCTGGTCTAGGAACAGATGATTTAGGCGAAATGGAGAAACAATTAAGAAGTTTCTACACAGAGCAAGGCGTTCAGATACCAGCTCGTAACTTAACTGAAAGACAGATTAAAGTTCTAGCTAAAGACGAAGCTGACAAGATTATTGAAGGCGGATATGAAGAAATTGTTTCAGAAACAGATAGACTAGCTTCAATCGGAGCTAAGAACATGACAGATAGCGAAAAGGTTATCTTTCAAACATTAGCTAACGAGAGAAAAAGACTAGAAAGAAACAAAGAATTAGAAGAACTAGGTGTAGCAGATAATAAAGACTATTTAGACTTTGCTAATAAATTAAATCCTAGTTTATCGGAGAAAGAAAAGGTCGATTTATTCGAGCAATTCTCTCCAAAAGCAAAAAAAGAAAAAATAGGAAGTATGAAGAATACAGCAAGTTCTGAAAAAGGACTAAAAGACTATTATACTCCTGAAGAAGCAAAGAAATTTACTGATAAAGAGATTAGGGAAACACCTGGTCTTTATGAAAGAATTAGTCAATCTATGCTTAAATGGAGTAGAAAAAAATAACTTTCTATTTTTGGAAAGGAAGTAAATTATGGCTGTAGAAAATTTTATTAGAACTATATGGAGCAAAAAAATACAAGACGATTTAGAGCTAGCTTGTAAGTTAGTTGATAACTGTCTTAGAGATTATGAAGGCGATTGCAAATATGCAAAGTCTGTTAAAATTTTAGGAGTAGAAGAACCAACTATTGGTAAATATGACGCTAGCACTGATATTACTATCGAAGATATGTCAGACAGAGGTCAAGAATTAACAATAGATCAAGCAAATTATTTTGCTTTCTATGTTGATGACATTGACCAAGCTCAAAGTGTTCCTGGATTAAGGGAAAGATACCAAGAAAAAGCAGTACATGGATTAGCTGTTAAAAGGGATTCTTATGTAGCTGATTTAATCAAAAGTGTACAAACTGAAGGACATGTAACAGAAGTAAAAGAAATGACACAAGAAGCTGTTAAAACTGGCGTTGACGACGCAATCGTAGCTTTAAGAGAAAGAAACTTTGATGAGCAAGGTGTTATTGAGATTACTCCTAAAGTATATAATGTATTCAAAAATGAACTTATTACATTATCTACTGACAACCCTGACTATATCAAAAAAGGTAAAGTAGGCGTATATGATGACTTTGATGTTATCATGTCAAACAATATGGCAAAAGATGAATCAGATGTATATTGTGATATTAGAGGTAAAAAAGCTATTGCTTTTGCTGGACAAATTAACGAGGTTGAAGCTTTAAGAAGTGAGAAGAGATTCAAAGATATTGTAAGAGGCTTAGATACATTCGGAGCTAAAGTTATTGATGAAGATAGAATTCAAGTTATTAAAGTTAAACTACCAGAAGCTGTCTAATATATAAGGGGTTCGTAATAGTGCGAACGGAGGAGAGGTTAAAAGCCTCTCTTTTATATTGCTGTTTAGCCAAGTGGTAAGGCAATCGGCTTTGAACCGATGACGCCCTAGTTCGAGTCTAGGAACAGCAACCATTTTATTTTAGGAGATTATATATGGAAATTAAAGGATCAAGTGTAAGAAATTTTATTAAGAGCGTAGATACAACACTTTATAAAGGAACTAAAGTAACAAAGGATACTACTTTGAATTATGAGCGTGAAGATGGAAAGTTAAAACAATACTTAAAAGATTTAGAGTTTGTATCAGATGAAATACGAGAAGGTGAAAAATATACAAGTGAAACAAAAACTACTATTCACTTAGTAGAGGGTGATGTTGTTTTATTTGAAGATGAAAAAAGAGGATTTGTAGTTCCTGTAGACAAGTTTGTAACTATAGGTGAAGCAATAGAAGATTTAGACTGTATAAAAGATTTAGATAAGGAGTATTAATATTATGACATTAGAGCAAATGAAACAAAAAGTCTTTAGTATGATAGAAGAGTATTCAGAATCAGCAGAAAATTTAACTGAAGATGAAGATTTAGCATTAAAAATGAACTCAGTTATTAATCAGATACAAAATGAGTTATCAAGACTTAAAAAAATACCAGCTTATGAAAAATTGAACGTTCGAGAAGGTCAGATAATTGAATTTCAAGACATAGATAATGAAATATATCAAATAAACACTATTCAAGGCGTAGATGCCGATATAATCGATAATACGGTAATTGCTCGTGAAGATGGTGAAATGACAGTGTATTATTACAAATATCCTAAACAAATTGACGAAGAAACAGATGATGATTATGTATTTGAGTTATCAAACGACATTTTAGAGATAATGCCTTATGGCGTTGCAGGTGATTTACTAAAATCTGATGTATCAAGTCAGTTTGGACAAATATATAGTGCTAGATATCAAGAATTAAAACAACAATTAGATTCAAGATATTCTTTGAATATGATTTATATAGATGGAGGAGTTGAGTGCTAATGTCAACAACACAAATTTCAGGAAGTTTAATAACAAGAAATTATAATAACTTTAGAGGTGTAGATTTCTCTAATAGAAAAGACGAAGTAAATTTATATCGCTCACCAGACGCTCTTAATATGTGGAAAAATTATAAAAACAGTAAAGGAAAATGTATTGAAACTAGACCAGATATAGCATTTTTAAGTAAATTTGAAAATACTGTATTTGGTCTATTTTTTTATACTTACGAAAATGAAAAACACATTATAGTACATAGTGGAACAGAGCTTTATGATAATGATAATTTGATTTATGAGAATATGGCTGAACAAAAAAGTTTATTTTTTATATACGATAAAATTCTTTATATCAAAGATGGTCGTAAATATTTACAGTATGATGGAAAAGAAGTAAAAGAAGTAGAAGGAACTATTCCAACAACGACAATCGCAAGAAGTCCATTAGGTGGCGGAAGCATGTATCAAGATGTAAACATGTTAACTGGTATTAGAAAGAATACATTTATTGGTGATGGAACGACTAAAGAATATTATTTAGATAGTGAAATTATTGATGAAGATTATACAGTAAAAGCATGGATAAATGGTACAGAGGTGACTGATTTTACTGTTGAAGCTAATTTAGGAAAAATTGTATTTAATGTAGCACCAGAAGCACCATTAACTGATGGTCAAGCTAATGTGGAAATAGAATTTAGAAAAACAATACCAGGATATAGAGAAAGAATAGAAAAATGTAGACTACTTGCAATATTTGATAATAGAGTTTTTTTTAGCGGAAATCCAGATTATCCGAATAAAGTATGGCACTGTTCTTTAAATGATCCTAGTTATGTAAGTGACTTAGATTATTATGATGAAGGTATAGATGATAGTAAGATTAAAGCTTTAGTTGTAGGGAATAACGCTTTATGGATATTTAAAGAGGCTAGTCAAACAGATACAACAATTTTTTATCATAATCCAACTATAGATGATGAAACAGGAAAAGTATATCCTTCTATTCATTCTAGCATTTCAACAGGTTGTGTATCTACAGGAATTAACTTTAATGATGATATAGTGTTCTTTTCTGAACGTGGCTTAGAGGGAATAACAGGTGATGTAACAACAGAGCAGGTATTAACACATAGAAGTTCTTTAATTGATAATAGATTATTAAATGAAGAAAAATACTTAGATGTAGCACTAGCAGAATGGGAAGGATACCTTTTAGCAGCATGTGGAAAACATGTATATTTAGCTGATTCAAGAGCTTATAGTGTAATTGATAATCATAACGAATATGAATGGTATTATTGGGAATTTGAAAAAGATATATCTGAAATGATAGTAGATAACGGAATACTTTATATAGTATCTGGTACAGAGATTTATACTCTAACAAAAACAGAAGGCGTTGAAATAGAAAGTTACTGGACAACTATAGAAGATGAATTTGGCTATCCTCAGTATCAGAAGATAACAAATAAAAAAGGTTGCACAGTAGATATGGAAGGTCAAGAAGTTACTATCTATGCAAAAACAGATAATACAGAGTTTGATGAGATAAAAAGATATGAGAATATTAAAGGCTATGTAGTTCCAAGAATAAAAAAGAAAAAATGGAAAGCATTACAGCTAAAGTTTAGTTCATACTTACCATTTGGACTATATTCAGCAACACTAGAAAGCTATATAGGCTCATACGTTAAGAGATAGGAGGAATATAATAAATGGCAGTAGATTATAATGATGAACGTTTTAATAAAGTAGAGAACGAAAAGAATAACTCTCTTAATAATGTAACAAATCAATATGATCAGATGATACAACAAAGTGATAAATTTTATCAAGATCAAGCAAACGCTGTAAAAGATTATCAGAAACAACAAGCAGAATTACAGCAACAACAAACAGATTTAGTTATCCAAAAGCAAGAACAAGCTAAGGAACAAGCAAACAAAGCATATCAAAAAGAACAAAAAGGTGCATATACAGATTATCAAAAAGCAACAGACCAATTTGGAGTAAATGCTGAAAAACTTGCTCAAAATGGATTAACTAATACAGGATATGCAGAAAGTACAAGAACTAACGCATATAATACATACCAAAATAGGTATATGATGGCGAGAGAAACTTATAATACAGCAATTTTAAATTATGATAATGCTATAAAAGAAGCTCAATTAGCTAATAGTTCAGCAATGGCACAGTTAGCCTACGAAACATTGCAAAAACAATTAGAATTAGCTCTTCAAGGATTCCAATATAAAAATAGCTTATTAGAATCAAAGATGAACGCATTAAATGCAGAAAATGATAGATATTATCAAAGATGGCGTGATGTATTAGAGCAACTAAATGTAGAAAATAACTTTGAAGAGCAACAAAGACAATTTAATGAGCAAATGAATTTCAATAAACAACAAGCAGAGCAAGACCAAGCTAATTGGCAAAGAGAATTTGATTTTAATCAACAACAGGCACAACAAGACCAAGCTAACTGGGAACGTGAATTTAACTTTAGTCAACAACAAGCAGAGCAAGAACAAGCAAATTGGGAAAAAGAATATGCTTTATCACAAGCTTCAAAAACAGTTTCTTTAAGTAGTGGTTCAGGTGGCTCTAGTAGAAGTTCATCAGGAGGTGAAACTTCTGTAGTTTTAAGTGTACCTAATACACCAAATTATGGAACAGGATATGAAACAGCACTAAATAAAGCAAAAAACCTTGCTAATGTGAAAAATATTCTTACAGGAAAAACAATAGATATACAAAATAATCTTCCAGGACAATCAATACTTAAAAAATATTTAGCAAGTGAAGTTAGTGCTGGAAGACTAACACAAGAAGGAGTTAAAAAAATACTTAGTACAATTGGATTAGCATAGGAGGAAAAAATGAGTACCAAAAATAAAAAGAAAAAAACTTATATAAGTGTAGAAAGCATTATGAATGAAGCAGAGCAAATAAGTAATGGCACAAAAAAAGCTTTATCAATGAATACAACAAATACAACTAATAATATAGCTCAAAAAATTATACTTCCGCCTGCTCCTACCAAAAGCACAACAACTATTCCTAAAAGTCAAATTCAACAACAAGTAGTACAATTTGACTTACAAAATAAAATAAATAATCAAACAAAATTAAGTCAATTAAAACAAAATACAAGACCTGTTACAAGTAACATTATTCAAACGCCAGAATATTCAAAGAACTATTTTAGTGATGGTTATCAAATTGGAGATGTAACAAAACAATTGATAAATGCTTCAGAAGTAACAACTGGAACAGCTTTAGATATAGGAACAAACCTATTAAAAGGTGGAGTTCAAATTGCAGAAGGAACAGCAAAGGCAACAGCATTTGTTACTACACAAATTGCAAAAATGTTAGGTGATGAAAAAAGAGCAGAAGGAATAAAAAACAGTATAACAGATGATAAGTTATCACTAACAAAGAAAATAGATGATTGGCAAAAAAGAACAATAGATAAATATTCTATATCAGGTAATATAGCTGATGAGTTAGTACAGTCAATAGGATATACAGGCTCACTAATGGTAACAAATGGTATTGGTGGAGATTCTGTAAATAATGCTTTAATGTTCTTATCATCAGCTGGTGAATCAGTAGCAGAAACATATCAAAAAAACCCAGAAGCTAAAGATTGGGAAGTATGGCTAAGAAGTGGTGGAAAAGGTGCAATTACAGTATTTACTGAAGGTTTAGGTGGTATCCTAGGTAAAAATAAAGCAATAGGTAACTTAGAAGATAAAGCATATCAAAAAATCACAGAGAATATGTTAAGTGGTGCTGGAAAAGTATTAACTAAAATGGGGATAGATGCAACTTCAGAAATGGCAGAGGAATTTATAGAATATTCTTTAGACCAATTGTTAGATGCTGGTATGGATAAGATAACAGGTGATAATAAGTATTATGAAAAATGGGATTGGGAATCTGTAGGTAAAGATATGGCAATGGCGTTTGCTTCTACAATTCTATTAAATGGAACAGTAAATGTTTCACAAGTGTTATCTGTTAAGAACGAATATAGAGAAAAAGGTTTAGATATAACTACTCCAGAAGCTATAGCAGTAGTAGCATATAGAACAGATATGGCTACAAGACAACAAAACAATCAAATTGAATTAGCAGAAACTCAAAGACAAATTGCAGAAAAACAAGAGCAGTTAAAAACAACAGACCAAAGAGGCAGAGAAGTAACACAAAAAGCCTTAGAAGAATTACAACAAAATTATAATAATGCTATTCAAGAAACAAGACAAAATGTAGAGCTAAATGAAAGTAATACGAGATACCAAAGCTTTATTCAATCAGCTCAAAATAACGATATAGATATAAATGATAATTCAACTAAAACAATATTTGAAGTAGCTGATAAAAGAGGGGTTAAAGTAACATTTGATTCAAGCAAATTTACAAGTGAAAATCAAAATGCTTATTGGCAAAAGAATGATGATGGAACAAGAGAAATATTCTTAAATCCTAACTCTACAAGTAAAAAATATGTAGAGAATATTATCGTACATGAAATGACACATGATATGGAGGGTACAGAAGAATATAATATCTTAAAGAAAGCAGTTCTAGATTATTCTATGAAGCAAGAAGGCTTTGATGAAGCATATAAAGAAATTATATCAGAATATTCAACAAAAGAAGCAGAAAGTGAATTTGTAGCTAGTGTTTTAGGAGAAAAGCTAGGAAATCAAGAGTTTATAGATGAGTTAGTAAATAGCACTCCAAAAAGCAAAATCAGAAAAGTAATAGACTGGATAGGAAGCTTTATAAATAAACTAACTGGAAATAGAATAGAAAAGCTTTATTGGCAAGATGTAAAAAATAAGTTCGAGAAAGCTTATAATGCTAAACCTGTTGCACCTATCGGAAAAGGCGTAAGTATAAAGCATTTTATTGAAACAGTTGCAAATTATGATGAAAACGAGTATAATAATACAAAAGAAAAACAATTACCTAAACGAGAATATGCTATTTTAAGTAGTATAGTAAATTCTGACAGTAATATAAAGCCTGGTATTAATCTTGTAGAAACAACAAATGCTAGATATACAGTTTACTTCAAAGAAACTGGAGAATTTAAGGTAATTTCAAAGGAGATTGAAGAAAATGAGGGAAGAATTGATAAAAGAAATGATACAACAGGGAGAGCGAGAAGATATAGCAAAACATTTAGCCAATATACTTCAAACCAAAGAACAACAAGAAGCAATGATGAAGTATCTAATATCAATACGAGAGGAACACATCAGCGAGGTGGAAGTAATACAAGTAGCACAACAACTAGCAGATACAATATAACAAAGAACTCTAACGAACAGAGTTCTTTTTCTATGCAAGAAAACAAGAAACAACAATTAGAAATAATCAAAAATAGTAATCCTATGCTAGACGATTACCATACAGGAATAAGAAATATAGAAGATATAAAGACTTTTGAAGAAACATTACAAGATAGTGATTGGGTAGATTATGATGAATTTGATCCTGATTATACAAGAGAAATGGCAGAAGAAGCAATAAAAACAGGCAAAATAACAGTATATAGTTCCTATCCTATAGAACAGGGCGTGTTTGTAACACCTTCTAAAATGGAAGCACAAGACTATTCTAGAAATGGTAAAGTCTATTCAAAAGTTGTAAATTTAAAAGACGTAGCATGGATAGATCCTACACAGGGACAATATGCAAAAACAGAGGATAGAAAATACTCAAAAGAACTAACACCACAAACAGAATTAAGACTTAAAGGAAATGGTTTAAATCCATTTGATACTACTAGAGATAATGAGGGAAGAAAAGTATCAAAGAAAACACAAGATTATTTTAAAAACACAAAAGTAAGAGATGAGTTTGGAAAACTAATTACTGTATACCATACAACAACAGATTCAGTAGCTCAATTTAATGAATTTAATCCTGTAGGAACTCCTGGTTATCGTTTTGGAAATCAAGTAGTAAATTATTTTACTAACTCTAAAGACATGAGCGGTAGTTATGCTAATCAGAACTATAATATGGCTGATACAAAGAAAATAACTAATATGAATGATGTTAATAAATATTTGGATACTTTAAATAAAAACAACACAGATGGAAACAAATATGATATTCAAAAAATTAGTGGAATAAATTATGTAATTGAAAAAAGTGAAATTGATACAAAAGCTTTGAATTTCTTAAAATCATTATCAGATAAAGAGATGCAAGAATTAAAAGATAATATATATATAGATTCAGATTTTACTGGAAGTGCATACGAAAAAGTTTTTTCATGGGATAAATTCAGTAAAGAATTAAATGATAAATATCAAGAGCTAACTAAAGAATATGTTGGAACTGAAAAATTAGTTGATATTCAAAAACGAATGATACATTATTTAGAACATACTGAAAAATTTAACGATAATAAAGTTTATGGTGGAAATCTAATAGGAGCTTATGAAACAGAAGAAGAATTATTTAGGAACTTAAAGGAAGATATTCAAAAAACAGACTGGACTAATAATTCTAGATTACAATATCAAGGATATTTGAATATAGAAAATCCTTATATAATAGATGCAGAAGGTCATAACTGGGATAGAGTAAGTATTGAATATGACAAAAACATAGAAAAAGTTATAAATAGTATTGTAGAAACGCAAGAAGATAAAAACAAACTATATAAGTTAGCTGAAGAAAGTTATGAAAAATATCTAGATTATAGAAAATCAAAAGAATTTAATGAATATAATGATTGTAAAAATTTGAGTACATATTTTAATTCAACAAAATTAAGAAAAGTAATAGATGAATGTGCTATGTTTGGGTTCACATATTCAGATTATATAAAAGACGAAATAGGTAATCTTCCTTCTGGAGATACTAAAGTAAAAGATGTAAATAGCTGGTTTGATAATCTTCCAAATGATTGGGCTAAATATCTAGAAGAATACGGTGAAATTACATTAGATGAATATGTAAAAAAATATGCAAAATCATATAAAGCTGATATGAGATATGGTCAAGTATATTCATATTTCAATGATAATATGTTTAAAACACTAGGTAAAGATCCTTTTAAATATTATGAAGATTTAAAAGAAAAGAATATTACACCTTATGTTTTTTATAATTTAGCTAGACAAAAATTTGATGAAAATTCATATAAGAGTAGTTTTGGAGAGGCACAGACAACAAATGATATAGTAAAAAAAGTAATAGAAATGAATAAAAATGGTGCTAATTATGATGGTGTAATAATAAGAAATACAATTGATTATGGCGGATATGCTGAAACACATGAAAAGGCTGATTTATATGTTACTTTTAATTCTAATCAATTTAAAAGTGTAGATAATAAAGCACCAACAAGTGATAATGACATAAGATATTCTCAAAACTTTACTGGTGCAATGCAACGTTTCTTAGATAAATACGCTAGGTCAAGCGGTACTGGTAAAACAATGCAACAGATAAAGCTTCTAACACAAGTTAAAATATCTGACTTTGAAAATGTATTAAATAATGCTACTAATATTCCAGATACAGAAAAAGAAGAATTAAAGAAAAACTTGAATAATATTCAGTTAAACAAGAACGCCCTAAATGACTTCAAAAACTTTGTGATTGAAGAAGATAATAACTACAAGAAATTAGCTTCTCAGAATTCATCTACAAACGAATTAAGTGGATATAGTCAAGCTACTTATGCAAAATATATGAAGAAAAATACCGATTATGATAGAAGTTCTTTAGATAATGCAAAGATAATGATACCAGCAAATAATCAGGGAAGAAGAACCAAAGAACAATGGCTAAGTGTAGCAAAACAAATTGGCGTAGAAATATTCGATAAAACTGATTCTGAAATAGAAGAAATAGCATATAGAACATGGCAAGATGAAAGACCTAACCAAAAAGACGTATTAAATAGACAGGGTAAAGGCTATGTTGAGTTTAGATCTAATGAGTGGGTACAAGCTGTTTATGATAGTGTAAATGAGCAAAGAAAATATAGTAAAGAGATTGATAATAATAAAGTTCAATTAAGTGAAAAAGAAAGATTAAAAAGAGATAGTGAAAACTTTTCAAAACAAGTTGATGATTATATTAGTGGAAATTTAAAAAGTAGTGATTATTTAAACTTAGGAAAAACTCCTAAACTTTTACAAGATATAGGTTTACCTGATGAACCAATTTCTATGAAACAAAGTAAATTAAAATCAATAATGACTGAAACTGATAATTGGAATGATAGAAATCATGGATTAACTGTTGATATAGTAAAAAGAATACCTGAAGCTATATCAAAACCATTAAATATTTTAAAATCTTCAACAGTAGAAAATAGTATAGTTATTGTAACAGATTTAGCTGATAAATTAGAAAGACCTGTGATTGTTAGTATTGAAATAAATAAAAGAGGACAAATTGGAAACGTTGAATTTATGTCAAATAGATTAACAAGTGCTTATGGTAAAGATAATTACGATAGATTTATGAAAACAGAAATAGCCAAAGGTAATTTGCTATATGATATAGACGAGGGCATAATAAAAGAGTTGCCCGCTTCAACCAGACTCCAATTGTCTGAGGGTCTCAACTCTCTTGCAGATACAGTCGACAATGTATCTGCTACTAATAATATTATACCACAAAGTGATAATAAAATGCAAGAAAATGTCGTAGATTCATCATCAGTTCAAAAAGAAAAAGTAGCAGTAATATTAGAACAACCACAACCAAGAGATAGAAAAAATAATGTTATTGATATATTAAAAGCAAATGTAATTGATAAAGGAATTGTATTTGAAGAATTAGATGATCAAGTTTGGAAAAAGACAAAGAAAAGAACTCAAAAACTTCAATCTAGATGGGACTATTTATTATTAGCAAGACAAAGAGGTCAACATGCAATAGGTAATCGAAGATATGAATTTATAAAAGGAAATCAAGTAGAAGTTTCTAAAAGCTTAGAAGAAATTATAAAAGAGGTTGGAAGTAGTCCGAAAGAATTTTATGAATACATGTATCATCAATTAAATATTGATAGAATGTCTTTAGAAAGTAGAGCTCAAAAACAATTATTAGAGAATAAAGATAATTTATCTAAGAAAGAAATAAAGCAGTTAGAAGAAACAAAAAATAAACCTGTATTTGGAAATAGTATAACAGCTGAAATATCAATGAAAAAAGTAGCAAAATTAGAAGAAAAACACCCAGAATTTAAAAAATATGCTCAAGATGTATATAACTATTTGAAAGCAGATAAAATGGAACTTGTAAAAAATGGAGTTATTTCACAAGAGTTATCAGATAAATTTGAAGAACTTTATCCTCATTATGTGCCTATTTCAAGAGTAAATAGAAACGGAAAAACTATAAATGTTCCTTTAGATACTGGAAGAACAGGAATAAATAATCCTATAAAAAGAGCAACAGGTGGAAATAGCGATATAAAACCTCTATTTGAAACAATGGCAGAAAGAACAGGACAAATTTATACAGCTAGTGCTAGAAATAGCTTAGGTCTTGAATTAAAGAATACATTAGCCCAGTTAGGAACATTAAATCAACAAGCAGAACAAACTGATTTAGATACAATAATTGATACAGTATCTAATGAAGATTCAGAAATCGTAAAAGCAGGAACAAAAGATAATAATCCTACATTTACTGTATTTGAAAATGGAGAGAAAAAAAGATTTGATATAACAGAAAATATTTATAGTGCATTAAAGCCAGTAGAAGCTGATTATTTATTAAATAAAAGAATACCTGTTTTAGGAAAAATAAATGATGTTAGAAGAGCTTTAATTACAGAATATAATATAGCATTTGCATTAACTAACCCTATAAAAGATTTACAAGATGTAGTTATGCACTCTGAACATTCATTTAGAACATACTGGGAAACACCTGAAGCTATAGGTTCAATTCTTAAAAAAGGTTATTGGTATAATGAATATATTCAAAATGGTGGTAGTTCAAATTCTTATTTTAAAGATGGAGAATTTGATATAAAACAAAAACAACCAGCACCTGTATCTAAAGTAATTAAATTACCATTAGAAGCAATTAGCAAATTAAATAATGCTATAGAAATGACACCTAGACTTGCTGAGTATATAGCAAGTAGGAAAAGAAATTGTGACGTTCAAACAGCTATGTTACATGCTTCAAGAGTAACTACAAATTTTAAAGCAGGTGGCGATTTTGTTAAATTTTTAAATAGAAATGGAGCAACCTTCTTAAATGCTAGTGTTCAAGGTACAGTTCAAACAGTAAGAGATATAAAAAGAGCTAATCAAAAAGGTCTAATTGGTATAGGTTATTTAATATTAAGAACAGCAATAGCTGGAATACCACCATATTTAATTATGAAAGCACTTTGGGGTGATGATGACGATTACGAAAACTTATCAGAATATGCTAAAGATAATTATTATATAATAGGTAAATATGGAGATGGACATTTTATAAGAATACCAAAAGGAAGAATATTAGCCTCAGTTCAAAAGATAGTTGCTAATGTTGATGAATATTTAAACGATGATAAAGAGATAAATATTGATAATGTTACAAAAGATTTATTTACAGATTTAAAATTTGCATGGGATAATATGGCTCCAAATAGTGTGTCAGAAAACAATTTAATAGCACCAATTAAACAAGCTATAAAGAATGAAAGCTGGTATGGTGAAGATATAATCCCTACAAGATTACAAGATATGCCAGCAAGAGAACAATATGATGAAACAATAGACGCATTTAGTAAATTTGTAGGAGAAACATTAAATATTAGTCCTTTTAAAGTAAATTATGTAGTTGACCAATATTCTGGGGTAATAGGAGATGTTTTATTACCATTATCAACACAACAAGCAGAAAATGGTTTAGAAGGAATAGGAAGAATATTATCACCTCTTTATGATAAATTTACTGTAGATAGTAAAATGAAAAATCAAAATGTATCTGATATATATGATTTAAGTGAAAAATTGACAGTAAATGCTAATAGTTCTAAAGCTTCTGATATGGATATATTAAAAAGCAAATATATAAATTCAGTAACTAAAGAAATGAGTGAATTATATAAGCAAAAAAGAGAAATTCAGAACAGCAACTTAAGTGATAAAGAAAAATATGAAGAAGCTAGAGGAGTTCAAGAACAAATAAATAGTTTAGCAGAAATAGGATTAAGTAAATATGAAAATATAAAAATTGAAGGAAACTATGCTGATGTAAATGGTGTTGATTATTATAAAAAAGATGGAAGTTGGAAAAAATTATCTGACAAAGAAAGTGAAACTTTAGATAGTTTAAAATTAAATAATATAGAAAAAGAATATTATTTGAATCTTAAAAATAAAACAAGTCAAATTGAGCAAGATTACGATGAAAAAGCAGACAGTTTAAATGAAAATAGTTTAACTTATGAAGATGATATGAACGATATAAAAAATAATAAGAAAACCGAAATTATAAATAAAATAAGTAATAGCTCATTAGACGAAGAAAGTAAAATTGAACTTTATAAAACTAATTTTTCATCTTCTTCAGATACAATAGATAGAATACATAAATTAGAAATTGACATTGATAGTTATATGAAATATTCAATTCAAGATTTTCAAGCTGATTATAACGTATTTGGTAAACCTATTTCAGGAAGCAGAAAAGATAAAGTTATAAATTATTTATTAAATATGGACATTCCAGAAATTCAGAGAGCTATATTATTGAGAAAAGAATATCCTTCAGATGAAAGTTATGTTTATGATATTGTAAATTATATAGATAATTTAACTATATCATATCAAGATAAAAAAGATTTATTAGAATATTTGAATTTTAAAGTAGAAGGAAATTCTATTAGTTGGGATTAGGGAGGCTAAAATGAATTTACCAAGACAAGATAGAAATGGTGTTAGAACTCCTATAGATGTTCAACGCCGTATGAAGAATAAGCAAGTCGAAGAAAATACAAAACAAATACAAAAAATTGATCTAGAAAGAGTGGTTGATGCCACTCTTTCTAAAACTTCGACTAATGCTATTCAAAATAAAGCTGTAACAAAAGCATTGGAAGATAAAGCTGATAAGGTTGAAGGTAAAGGCTTTTCTACCAAAGATTTTACAGAAGAATACGAAAAAAAATTAAATGATATAGAAGAAAAAGCTCAGGTAAATATTATCGAAAAAATTAATATTGATAATATTCCTATTGTAGTTTCGGAAAAGACAGTTAATATTAACATTTTTAAAAGAATTGATATACAAGACAACAAGCGGTATAGTTTTATTTTCAAATGGTTTACTGATAGAATGGAACAAAATTGAAGTTGTTGATTCTGAAGAAGTTATATTTGATGAAGCATTTAGTTTTATACCGAATATTAGCATTACAAATTTAAACAAAGAAGAAAATTACTCTATTTCCATTGAGAATAGTGAAAGTTTCACTATCAATGGAAGTGGAGTTTTTTTATGGAGAGCTATAGGATTTAAAAATATTGAGGAGGTTGAAACATGATTGAAGTCGGAGAAGATCAAGAAACAATTTATGTTACAAAAGGCGATACACCAATATTTAACAAAATAGCTTTTTATTTGCCTATGTATGATGTTGAATCTAAAGAAGTCAAAAATTATACTTTTCAGTTAGATGACAAAATTTCTTTTATCGTAAAAGAGAAAAAAGGATATAACAAAAAAGATTTAATTAGAATTGAGAAAACATTAAAGCAAATGGGGTATGAAGAACCTACAGAATATCCTGAATTAATTTTCACTAATGAGGATTTAAAAGCTTTTTATCCAGCTAATAAAGCAAAAACATATTGGTATGACATCGTTCTAAATGATACTACAACAGTTATAGGCTATGATGAGAATGGAGCAAAAAAGATTATCGTCTATCCAGAAGGCGGAGAAAGGAGTAATATTTAATGGAACAACAATCATCACAATATCAATACTTAAGAGGAAGATTAGTAATAAAAGGTGAGAATGGTCTTTCCGCTTATCAAATAGCTTGTCAACACGGTTTTAAAGGTAGTGAGGAAGAATGGCTTGCTTCGCTAAATGGTAATAAAGAGCTTTCTATAGTGCAAGAAATTAATGAGAATAGTAGTAATCAAACTGTTCCAAGCACAGAGGCTGTTTATAATTACATAAAAGAAATAATACTAAACGAAAATAAGAATAAATATTATGTTGGAAAATTAATTTTAGATACGGCAAATGTAAATCCAGAAACATACTTGGGATTTGGCAAGTGGCAACTTTGGGGTTCTGGTAGAATTCCAGTAGGATTTGATCCAAACAACTCAAAATATGGAACTGTTGAAAAAGAATTAGGTTCTGAATCATTAAAATATACACCATCAGGGAATGTTAAAGGAACACAGTTAACTGTTGAAAATTTACCAGGACACACACATAATGTCGGCAGTCTTGCAGTCAAATCTAATGGCTCACACAAACATAAGGCTAAAAATTATTCAACTTCAAATGAACAATTAGGTTGGGGGTTAGATGGCAATAACCACAATCCTGGTGCAGGAGGATTCTTAAATCGTTTACAAATTGAATCAAGTCAAGGCACTGACACAGATTCTTCTGGTTCTCATAGTCATGAATTAGAAGGCTCAACTGCTTCAACAGGAAAAGGAACTGCACATGAACACGATTTCACAGGAAATGAAGCTACATTAGATATAACTCCACCTAGCATAGTATGCTACATTTGGAAGAGAGTAGAGTAGGAGGCAAAGATGGATAATAGAGTCGTAGAATTAAATGTTAATTTAGATAAAGAAATAAATCAAGATTTAATTTTTAAGCAATTTGATACAACAGAACTAAAAGTAATTTTTAATGGAGATGTTGATTTAAAAGATAAAATTGTAAATTTAATTTGGAAAAATGCTGATGGAAGTATTTTGTTAATTGAAGCTACAACAATAGATTATATTAATAAGATAGCAGTTTTTTTACTAAAAAAAGTAAATGTTAAAGGTAAAGTTAGAATTGAAATTCAATTACTTCATGAACAAAATCTTATTTCTTCTTTTATTACTACTGCGAAAGTTCAAGAGAGCTTATTAGATACTATTGACGAAGAACAATTTACAATATATTGGGAAAAAGTTGAAAAAACTTTGGAAAAAGTAGAAAAATATATAAGCAATAATGATCAATTCAAAATAGATATGAAAAAGCTATATGATGATTTTCTTACTGATTCTAATAATGCTATGAATACTTTAAGAGATTTAATTACAAGAGTCGAAACAGTAACTCAAAATGCGATTAATGCAACAAATGACGCTAATAATACTTTAGATAACGTAAAACAAGCAATAACTAATGCTAACAAAGCAGAAGAAGATGCAAACAATGCAATTAAAGAATTAAGAGGGCTAATTGAACAATATGAAGGGTTGGTTACCGATATAAATACAGCAACAGATGAAGCAAAAAAAGCAACAGAAAATGCAGAAACAGCAACTAAAAATACTGAAAATGCTTTAAATAATATTAAGAACTTTGAAAATGATTATGAACAATTTAAACAAGAAGTAAGAGATATTATAGATGAAAAAATAGATGGCGTTCTTACAGCTAATTATTAAAAGGAGGATAAAAGATGAGTTTAAAAGATTATTTAAGTGAAATAGCCTCAGCCATAAGAAGCAAAACGAAAAAAACTGAGCCTATAAATGCACAAAATTTTGCAGAAGAAATTATGAATATTAGTACCGCTGAAAACTTAGATGAACCTCTTAATACACAAAACGAAAAAATTGCTAAATTAGAACAACAAATAGAAGATTTGAATATAGCTTTAGATGGTAAAACTTCTGGTGCAGGTTCAAGGAATTAAAATTTAGAGTTAGGAGGTAACTATATGAGTGAAGTAACAAATCAAGAAAGATTAAATCAAAATAATGAAAAATTAGAAGCTATTTCTACTAAAATAACTACTATTAAACAAAAGGTCGATAATTTACCTAAATATGCTGGAGTACAACCTATTTATGCCCCAGATGATGGTCCATTAGTATTTACTTCTAAATCTGATGCACCTTTTTCAGATATACAGCAAAAATACCAAAATGGTATAAGGTATTCAAGATTAGACGATTATTTAATGATAAGTAATAATGAAGATGGTTCAAAATATACTATGTATTTATATAAAATCATAGATAGTAACTATCAAAATATAAAAACAATAACTGGTAATACTATAGTTCCTGCATTTATGGGTAAAAATGAAGATTATTTATTTATTTTAACAGGAAGTAATGTAATTACTGCGATTTCATTAATAGATTATTCTACAGAACAAATAACTATACCAAGAGAAGATACATATATGGATTTTGTTTCTGTACCACAAACTAATATTATTTATTCTTATTATTTTAATTCTAATGCTAGAAAATATTATTATAGATATTATGTTTATAAATTACCAGAAAAAGGTTATGAAAATATTGAAATAAAAAAGCGGTTATGAATATGCAGATAGTGGAGGTTATGCACCATACACTACTAATCTTGTATCAGCATCTAACAGTTATGAGATTACTATAAAAAAAATTATGGTAGATATTGATAATTTTATAGTCTCTCTTAGTAATAATAGTTATAAGTATGATCTTGATAATTCACTGAATAGTAATAACTTTTTAGGTGCGAATAAAACTTTAACAAAAGGATTTTTTATTGATGGGATTTATCAATTAAATGATAATTTTACCAAAGGTCCTAAATTATCAGATTTTATTGTAAATGATGCTGAAAATTTTAAATTTAGAAAAAATAAAAATAATATGCTTAAAAATATACATAATACAGATTATTATGTTACACAAGGACCATTAGAAGATAAAAATAGTTATGTACTAAAATTTAATGAAGAAACTAATGAGTTTGATTGTATTTATTGCATAACAAATAATTCTACAGGTACAAACTATATTGCTATTATTGACAGTTCTATATATAGTGAATTATATAATGCAGAAGGTACTGAAGGTTTTTATCTTTCTAATCCTATTTCTAAAGAAATTGGTGTACATATAAATGGTGAAGATTTATATTATGGTTTATATAAATCAGCTTTTAGTACCAATTATATAGCTAATGGTTATTCTATTATAGATCATTTAGGAAATAATTTAATAGGTTCTATGCCAAACAATGGAGAAAAAGTGATAACCCCTACAAAAGAAGAACAAGATTTAAGTGAAGGATATTATAAATCTTTAAAAGTAAATGCTGTAACAAATGAAATAGATTCTAATATAAAGCCTGAAAATATAAAGAAAGGTATAACTATATTAGGAGTTGAAGGTACTTATGAAGGAGAAATTGTTAATGTAGAGGAGGAATAAAACATGGATTTTAATATACCAATTAATCTAACACACGAAATCTGGTATGTAATATTACCACTTATCTTGGCAGGACTAGACGTCTTAACAGGTTGGCTAAATGCCTGGAAAACAAATACACTAAGCAGTAAAAAAATGAGAGAAGGACTCACAAAAAAATTTGGAGAACTTGTCTATGTAACAGTAGGACTAATATTCAAATATGCTACAGGTATAGATGGTATAAGTATATTCTTATCCAGCTATATCTGTTTAATGGAAATCATTTCATTAGCTGAGAATTGTGATAAACTAGGTATTAAAATGCCTAAATTCTTGAAAGAAAAGGTAAATAACTTAAATGATTATTTTAGTGGAAAGGAAGATAAATAATGTTTGGAATTGATGTAAGTCAACACAATGGACAAATTAACTGGGATAAAGTGAAAAGTAAAATAGATTTTGCTATTTTAAGACTTGGCTGGATAGGAAATAAAAACAATCATACTTTAGATACATATTTTGAACGTAACTATAATGAGTGTAAAAGACTAGGAATACCTGTAGGTGTTTATGTTTATAATTATTGTAATTCAGAAACTACAATTAAATCTGGAGCAACCTGGACATTAGAAAAACTAAAAGGAAAGACTTTAGAACTTCCTGTATATCTTGACATGGAAGATGAATCTATAGCTTCTTTAGGAAAAACAAACCTAACTAATATGTGTATAGCTTTTAATTCAGTAATAGAAAATGCTGGTATATGGGCTGGTGTATATGCAAACAAAAATTGGTTTGATAACTACTTGAATAACGATATAATTAAAAGTAAATATACTACTTGGATAGCACACTATGGCTTGTTAGAAACTAAGCACTATCCAGGTGTATATGATATGTGGCAAAATGCAGATAATGGCAAAATAGATGGCATAAATGGTAATGTAGATACAAATTATCTATATAGAGATTTAATCGCTGAAATAGGAAATATGAGTGAAACTAAAGTAGAAAGTAGGGAAGAGATAAAAGATTTCTTAAAAACATATCAAAACGGAAGTACATCAGAAGATGTTTACTGTGATACGGATTGCACTAATAAAATCGGAAGTCTTAATCCCAAAGAAGCTTGTGACTGTCTAGGAACATATAACAACAGAGCAATAGTTAGATATAAAGTAGATGGGTTAAATAATTACAAGATAGGATTTGTTAAATGGTTAGACGGAATAAAAAACTAAGTGGTTAAAAAGTGGTTAAATACAAAAATAAAGAGATATAACATTTTGGTAAATGCTTATCTCTCTAATGTTTTATGAATTGGTGCTGATGGTGGGACTCGAACCCACATGAGAAAAATAGCTATTTTTATATTTTTCCAATTCTTTGAAAATACTGAAATAAGTGGTTTCTTATTCAAAGCTATTTTAAGTTATTTAAAACTAAATGGTTAAAAAATGGTTAAATTTTTATTATAGTTTATCGAAAATGTTAACAACTTTTTTCTTGTTTTCAGAAATAGAATGTAAATATGTTTGCGTAATTCTAATGTCGTAATGTCCCATTAAATCTTGAACAGATTTTAAATCAGCACCATTAGCTAATAAAATACTAGCGTAAGTATGTCTTAAAGCGTGAAATTTCCTATAGACAATATTTTTATCGTTTTTAAGTAATTTACACCATTGAGAATATAAAGATTTATGAGTTACTAAAGTAGAATTATTTAAGAAAACATATTCTGATTCATGAGGAATTTTTTTTAATTTCTTTATTAAAATATCTGGTATAAAAATATCTCTAACTGAATTTTTAGTCTTTGGATCCAATATAAGAGTTTTAATTTCACTATTTCCATCTTTGTTAAAAACTTTTACAGTTTTTAAACTATCTTCTACATGAATAACTCCATTTTTTAAATCAACATTTTTCCATTTTAAAGCTAGTATTTCTCCTTCACGCATACCAGTATATATAGCCGTATAAACAATATTTTCATATTTATTTCCGTTTAAACTTTTCTTTAATATAATTTAACTCTTCTATTGTAAAAATGTCTAATTTTTTATTCTCAGACTTTTCAAGGGTATTCTTTGGTATTATAGCTTTATGACATGGATTCTTTATAATATATCCTTCTTCTACAGCATATTCAAAGAAGGAATGTAATAACTTATGGATAGATTTAATTTTTTCTGTAGACTTAGTTTCAAATAAAGCATTATAAAAATTTTGAATATGTATTTTTTTAACGTTACATACTTTCATTAAGGCTAAATTAGATTTAGCTATGTAAAGTCTATAGTTACTTTCATAAGAAACAAAAGTAGATGGCTTTACAGCTACCAACTTTATATTAAATAACCATATTTTTAAAAGTTCTGCAACTGTTACTTTTTCAAAATCTAAATTAAATCCATTTTTTATCTTATTCAAATATGCATCAGCTTTTTCTTCAGCTTCTTTTAAACCATCTCCATAGAAAGTCTTTATAATAGGGGAGCCGTCTGCTTTATGACCTATAGTCTTTCTAATTCTATAATATTCTTTACCATTGACAGTATAATTAGTTCTTTTTGCCATAAAAAAACCTCCAAATTTTTAAATATTTTTTTTAATAAACACTTGCAAATTTGGAGATTTATAAATATAATTTATTCATCTTCAATTTATTTGAAGTGTTTTCTGAGAAGTTTGCGTGTTGGGTGTGAATCAATTAGCAGACTTCTCGCTTTTTATTTTTATATAAAAAATAATATTAAGTTTATTTTGTATTTATTTTATATTAAAAAACAGAGAAAATGATATAAAATCAATTTCTCTGTTTGATACTATTACAAGTGAAAACTTGTAACATATTTGTAAATCTATTTTATAAGTAGTTTAATAATTTGTCAATTTGTTTTGAGAAATTGTCTTAAATAAAAAAATGTATTTTATTTATTTCAAAAATTAAGCATAAATTAAAATAATTTTGATAAAAATATAATATGATTGTTGACATTTCTTTTGTGAAATGTTACAATTATTATACCAAAAGGAATTATTCCTTTGTTCGGTCGATAGCTAGATACTGATTATTATAATTAAGCGTATGTTAAGTACGTCAGTCTAGTTGGGAAGAGACTTCTTATACAGGGGTCTCTTTTCTTATGGTAAAAATAATCTGTAATTTACAAAGTCTATTTTTTTATTAAATTCTGTTATATCATTTATATTGTTTAAATAAAATCTTCTAATTGTTCCAGCTGTTAAATCAGAAGCTTGAATTAAGTAACTTTTGTCTGATTTTTGATAACATACATTAACTTCTAAATCAGAATTTAAAATTGGCTTATTATAATAAGAATAATTATAATTAAATATACCATATTTTAATTCTTCTATAATACTATCTCTCAAATTATAATATCCATTTGTTTTAGTAGTTTGCTCATCAATATTTATAACCAATTTTACAGGTAAATTAGGATTTAATCTTTGGTCCTTAATAAGTCCTTTTACAGTTTGTTTAATTAATAATTTTAAAGAATAATCTAAAAAACGTCCCCTCGAAGCAGTATTATTTTTTATATTAGGATATACTTTGTTGTTATTAATTATGCAACACAATATTGTATATTTTTTTATATAATTCATTAATTGTCTTATATGTTTAGGCTTCAACATATTATGTTTTAGTTCAGGACAAGATTTGTTTGTCTTACAAATAGTAATATCTTTTTCACAATATTTACAGTTGATAGATTGTATAATACTTCTATATTGAGTAATAAATTTATCTTTTTCTTTTTTTGATATAAATACTAAACCAGCATATATAGCAACTTTTTCAGAGTTTACTAATTTGCCAGAATCATCAATATTAATATATACAATTTGTGTTTCTTGTTCACTCATTTTATTCCCCCAAATATTTCTTAATTTATAAATATTTTATTTCGTATATTTTTTTATTTCAGTATAATCTTCAACAGCTTCTAAAGCTTTTTGTTGTCCTTTTGAGTTTAGCTTATTGTAATTAGAAATTAAATGATTAATGTCATCGTTATAATCAAATTGAATAAAATAATCAGGTTTTTTATTTAAAATTTTACAAAGTGAAGATAAAGTGTCAATATCAGGTTTATTTAATCCACTTTCCCAATTTGCTATTGAAGTATTAGAAACTTTATGTCCAAATTTTTTTAAACTTTCAGCTAATTCTTTTTGAGTTAAATTATTTTCTAATCTTGCTTCTCTAACTTTAATATTAAAATTCATAAAGCACCTCCATAAGAAAATTTAATATTAGAATACCATATATTTGGATAAAAGTAAATAAAATATTCAGAAAAACTGAAAAAATATTGTAAAAATATATTGACATTTCAGATAAAATGAATTATATTAAATATGAACTTCAGAAAAACTGAAAAACAAGGAGGCAAATTATGAGTATAGGTGAAAAAATAAAATTATATCTGACAAAAGAAAAAATTTCTCAAACATTTTTATCTGAAAATGCCCAAATAGCATTACCAAAATTAAATGCTTCTCTTAATAATAAAAGAAAATTGAGTATAGAAGAATTTGAAAGAATTGCTAAAGTTTTAGATTTGGATGTAAATAAATTCTTAGAATAAGTATAGTGGGCCTGAACAAATTATAAATAATGTATTATTGGCTAGGTGTGAAATAGTTAATAAATTTTAATCGGATATTTCAATGTTTTTATATATTGAATTATAAACTTCATAAGGTAAAGATTTAGCTTGTTCATAAGCTGAAAAATCTAACCTTTCAATTACTTTTAGCGTAATTTGTAAAGCAATTTCATCTTTTGACATAAAACATCACCACCTTTCTAGGTGTTCAGGCTCGAAAAAGATTATACAACGGAAAATATTGAAAATCAATATAGAAAATCAAAAAAATAACAATAGTACCAACACGCAAAAGATGTAAATAAATTTTTAGAATAGGAGATGAAAAAATGGAAGAAAGATTAAAAGCATTAAATGGAATTACATTTACAGAATGGAAAAGATTGAAAATCATTGTTGATAATAGGTTTGAAGAAATAAAACAAGAAAGTGTTTTTAATACTGATAAAAATACTTTCAAGGAGTTAAAAGCTATTATGTAGAGGATAGTCTATGAAGAATATCCTTATACATAGTTTGATACTCTTCCAAAGCTTGAGCTGGAGTATCAATAGCACGATTTTTTATGATTGCAATAGCTAAATCGTGTGCAATTTGTTCGTTTGACATATAATCACCTCATTTCTATTTGGCGATTATATAATGAAAGATTTAAAAAATCAATAGATTCGCACCCAACACGCAAAGAAAGGAAGTGAGAATATGGGATTAAAATGGCTTACACCTAAAGAGTATAATCAGAAAACTGGTTTAGGAATTGAAGAAATCAAAAAACAATGTCACTTAGGTAAGTTAGAATACACAAAAACAGCTGGTGGTTATTACAAGATAGCTTATTATGAAGGTGATGGGACAGATGAAAAATTACTTAGAGAAAACGAAAAGTTAAGACAAACTCTAAGATCAGTAATGAATCAAATAGAAAATGTTTTGTAGGAGGTGGTTTTAGATGAAAGAACTCTTGCTAAAAATAAAAGCTGAAGCTTCAAAAGGACAAAAAAATAATCCTTATGAATCACTAAGGAAAATATATGATTTAGTTACTGAGTATGAAAAAAATACTAGATAACCCTTTTTAAACATCTAGTATTTTTTAGCAAAAGAAATTATTTAAAATGCTTTGCATTTTCATTATATCAAATTATATGAATATGTCAAGAGAAAGGAAAAATAGATGAGTGATATTTTTGGAAAAAGAAATGATTATACTAATTGTTATATTGAAAAAATTAACAATTTTTATGATTCCTTATTTAATTATTCAATAAGTTCAAATGCACAATGTTTATATATGTTTTTATTAAATACTTTTTACCGTTTACCAGAAAAAACAATATATAGAGATTATGTGATATTACCTAAAACAATTATTTCTGGATATACAAGATTAAATAGTAAACAATTAAAAAATGCAAGAAAAGAATTGATACATTATGGTTATATAGCTTATGAAGATAGAGGAAAAGTTGAAAAATATACATTACTTTTTTTAATAGATTCTAAGTGATATTCAAAATGATACTCAAGATGATACTCAAGTCGATACTCAAGGTGATACTCAAGATAATCTAAATTTAGGAGGCAACAATGAACTATATTAAACAGTTAAATACATTTTTTGAATTGCTAGTGATTAACCCTTTAGATGCCAATTCTTTAAGTTTATATGTGGTTTTATTCTATATAAACAATAAATGTAATTGGAAAAAGGAGTTTTCAGTTGCTAATTCAACATTGATGGCATTTACAAGTTTAAGTAAAGGTCAATTAGATAGAGCTAGAAATAATTTAGTTCAAAGAGGATTCATTAAATATACAAAAGGGGAGAACAAAAATAAAGCTCCTATATATACTATTATGGACTTGAGTATCAAAAATGATATTCAAAATGATACTCAAGACGATACTCAAGATAATACTCAACTCGATACTCAAGGTGATACTCAACCCGTGCCTGAAACGATACTCAACTCGATACCATTAAATAAACAAAACAAAACTAAACAAAAAGAAAATAATATTAGCAGTAGTTGTAGTATAAATAATAACTATAGTGCGGAAAAAGATTTTGAACAACAGCTACAACAAGATTTTATTCGTTGTATAGGATCAACAAACTTACAATCACTGTCTGAGTGTATATCTTATCTGGATACATTTCCGTATGAGGTAATAAGTTCAGCTTTAAAGAAAACAGCAGATAAAGGAGCTAAATGGAATTACACAAAAACTATTCTGGAGTCGTGGAAAGTTAAGGGGATAACTACGCTCTCTGGAATAGAAGCTGAAGAAATGAATTTTAAGAAACAAAAAGAACCTGTAAAAGAAACTGAAGAGGAAAGAAGAGCTAGAAGATTAAAACGTCTTGAAGAAATAGATGAAAAAATAAAAAGAGGAGAAATCAAATGACGCAAAAAGAATTTGATGAGCAAATTAGTATTCTAGAGAAAATGTTTCGGAAAAAAATATGATGATGGGGTAGCTGAAATTATATATATGCAATATCACAATACCAGTAATGAACGTTTTAAAGAGATTGTTAAAAGGCTAATAAACACTTCAAAGTATCTACCAAAGTTAGCTGACATGAACGAAGTAAATAATCAAATAAAAAATGAAATAGCTGATAGGCAAAAATATCAGACAGAAGAAGAAAATGAAAAAGTTGATTGTCCATATTGTTTAGGTGACGGCGGAGTCTTCTATACCATGAAAGCTGATAATGGTAATGATTACGATTATGTCGCAAGATGTATCTGTGTTAATGGCCAAAGAAATGATAGATATAGAGGTTGTCCTAACATAGCCCAGATTGGTCTTCTACGAGGTGGATATTTCGGAAGTACTCCAGCAAGAAAACTAAAGCCGTTCTATTTTGATGCAATGCGATATAGAGCTAAAGGATATACCAAAGAGCAAATTATTGCAGATTGTAAAGCAAGAACAAAGAAAAATTTAGAAAAAATTATGGCAAAAGCCAAAATATAGGAGGAAAAATAAACGAAAAAGAAAAAAGAATGAAAGAAATTATAGAAACTAATAATTATGCAAGACTTGAAATAGTTGTTGATGGAAAAAATCCAGAAGATACATATACACATATAGAAAATAAATGCAAAAATAAAGGAACTTATTCCTTAATACTTGCGTTAAGAAATGCAGAAAAAGAAATTTTTGAAGAAGCACCAGAACTTAAAATATTAGATTTATTAACTGAAAACAAAATAATAAAAGTTGAAAAAACAGGAAAAAAGATAAAACCTAATAATGCCTTTATAGATTTTATTAAGAAAAGAGGAAAAAAAGATGAGTAAATTGTATGAAATAACAAATGACTTTTATCAGTTAATGCTTAAAGCAGAAGATGAGGAACTAACACAAGAAGAATACGATAAGTTAGGCAAAGAATTAGCGTTAGAGTTAAAAAATAAAAGTAAAAATATTATAGGAATTTTTCAAAATGAGAAAACAGATATAGAGGCTATTGGTAGTGAAATTGAAAGATTAACAGAGCTAAAGAAAGCAAAAGAAAATCGTTTAGAGAGATTCAAAGAATATGTAAAAAATAACATGGAACGATTGAATTTAGACAAGATAGAAACTGAATTAGGAATTTTAAGCTTAGTAAAGAACCCTATTTCTGTTGAAATAGTAAAGGAAGATGAAATACCTGGTGAATATAAGAAAGTAGTACAAACAGTTAAAGTTGATAAAAAGGCTATTTCAGATAACTTTAAAACAACAGGAGAATTAGTTCCTGGAGTAAGAATAATAAGTGATAAAAGGAGTTTGAGAATTAAATGAATATATACGAAAAACTTTTGAATATTACAAATGAAATAGCAACTGTTAATAAGAATTTAGTAGTAGGTGAGGGGAAAGCAAGCTATAAAGCAACAGGTGAGGC
Organism: uncultured Clostridia bacterium; assembly: GCA_947628465.1. The sequence goes on along the minus strand of CANQZZ010000003.1, from coordinate 4,639 downwards.
TGATGTTTTAAAAGCTGTAAAAGAGTTAGAGTTTAAATACAAAATATACTCTTATCCAAAATCTAGACAAATAATTGATACACAAGTTATTGAAAGTGAGAAAACATATAATGGACAAACTCAAAAAACTACAAAGATATTTATGAGAATAGAAACTATCTATAGGTTTGTTGATATTGAAAAGCCTGAAGATTTTATTGAGATAACAACTTATGGTGATGGAATAGATTCACAAGATAAAGCACCAGGAAAAGCCATGACATATTCTGACAAATATGCTTTAATTAAAGCTTACAAAATTATATCTGGAGATGATCCAGACCAAAATCCAAGTGAAGAGCAAAACTGGAACAGCCAAAAAACAAAAGAACAAGTTGAAAACGAAAAAGTATCTGAAACACAAGCTAAGTCAATATATGCTTTGATGGTGCGTAAAGGACTAAATGTAGTAAAAGAATTAAAACAAAATTATGGTATAGAGAATACAGCTGATTTAACACTTGCACAATGTAAGTCAATCGCTAAAGTTATAAAAGATTTACCAGATAAGGAGTAAAAAAATGGAAGAAGAAAAAATAAAAAAAATAATGGATGGAATGTCAGAAAAAGAACTAAAGAACTTAAAGGGAATATTAAATTCAATAGTTCAAAAAATTGCTAAAACTGGAGATGAACGTTTTATTTTTATAGATAACATAAATAAAATAGATGAAACAATAGATAAATTAAAAACAAACATTGTTAGCATAGTTGATGATAAAGAAAAAGTATATAGAATGAACGCAATATTTAATAATTTAATTGAGCAACTAGAACAAATTGAAGAAATAATTGAGGAGTAGATTATGGGATTACACAGCAAGTCAAATAGAGAAATACGAAAAAGAAAATATCAAGAACAATTCGCAAAAACAGCAGAAAACAAGAAAAGAAAAGCAGAAAAAAGAGAAAGAAAATTCAAAAAAAAGGAACAATAAATGAAAACTACAGGAAAGTTAGATACAGTGGCTCTTAACTTTCAAACAAATAAAGCAAGAGTTACATTGGAACTTAATACTAACGATATTGAAGTTATTGATGAGCTTAACGGAGAGCTTTTAGATATTGAGATTAAGAAGATTCATAAGGGCAGAAGTTTAAACTCAAACAATTACGCATGGCATTTGATGACTGAAATAGGAAATGTAATGAGGATGGACAAAGAAGAAGTATACCTAAAGATGTTAAAATGTTATGGCCAAAGCAATATGATTAGTGTTTTATCTAGTGTTCCTGTAGAAAGATTTTTAAAGTACTATGAGAAAGCTGGAGAATCTATTTTAAATGGTAAAAAGTTTATGCACTACAAAGTATATACTGGAACATCAGAATACAATACAAAGGAAATGTCTATCTTTTTAGACGGAGTTGTGCAAGAAGCTAAATCATTGGGAATAGAAACATTAACGCCAGATGAACTAAGTAGATTAAAAGAGGAATGGAATTAAGCAAGAGGTAATTTATGAAAGAAAATATATTACTTATAATAGCTATAATAATTGAAATAATTGTAATTATATGGATTTTATTTTATTTATATTGTAAATTCTCAATGTTATGTGGAGGGTAATTATGAATTTTAAATGTAAATGCTGTGGAGAGTGCTGTTCTAATTTTCTTCCACTCAAACAAGATGAAATAAAAACAATGAAAAGACTGGCTAAAAAAGAAAACAAACACCCTTTGATTCAGAACTGGTATGTTAGATGTCCTTTTCTTGATAACAATAATAAATGTGATATATATGAAAATAGACCTCTAATCTGTAGAGAATATACCTGTTACAATTATGAAAATGGTATATATAATTTTGAAACTTTTAAGAATACAAATCTAGACGATTTTAAATTAGTTGATATAAGAAAAGAAATATTCGGAAATATATATAAAAATGTGGGAGAAGAGGAAAATGGATATATAAGTAGGAGATAGAGTTACATATAGAATTATAAAAACAAATGAAATATCAACTTTGATAATTGATGGAAATGCTTTGTTAGATGATTTTAAATATGAAAAATTTGTAGAAATTCTAAAAATAGAACGCCCAAAATACGAAATAGTTGAAGAAAAGAAAAAGTTGCTGACTGAAGAGGAAAGAGAGCTTTTAAAAACATATATTAAGTTTATTGAAAGTTTTAAAAACGGAAAAGTAGAAGCAATATATAGACAAAATAATTGGATAACATTAAAACTAAAAACTGAGTTGGAATATAATTTAGATATAGGACCAAAGTATTCAGATATGGAAAACTGCAGAAAATATACATTAAAAGAATTAGGATTGGAGTAAAAGATGGAAGATAAAATTGAAGTTGGAGAATATGTGAGAACTATTAGTGGAAAAATTGGAATATTTGATAGATATAGTAAAAGAAACGAAAATAGTTTTTATAAAAGTCCATTTAATTGTTTTATAAAATTGCAATATAGAAAGACAAGTTTACAATGTTGTAGAGAATATATTAAAAATCATTCCAAAAACATAATAGACTTAATAGAAAATAAAGATATTATAGAAGTAATAATTTCAGAAGAATGGATTGCAGATGAAGATAAAAAACGAATAATTGTAGTTGGTCAGACTGCAAATATTGAAGAAATTAAAGAAAATATCGAAAATGGTATATTTAAAATTGAATCAATAGCAACAAAAGAACAGTTTGAATCTGTGAAGTATAAGGTTAATTAAGATGTTAACATTAGATTTTATAAAAAAAGTATTTCCAATTAGAATGTATATATCTAAAGAAAATATATTAGAATTTATAAAGGAAATTATAATGAATTTTCTTGTTTTTATAGCACTTTTAGAAATTTTTTTACTGTGTAATATTATAGATATAATATTAAGTCCGTTAGAAATAATAGCTATAATTAATTACTTAATAAAGAAAGGAAAAAAACATGAATTATGATATAACATATTGCTCTGATAAAAAATGCAAAAATTATAAATGCGAACGAAATCAAATAAATTTAAAAAATATACCAGTTTATAGGTTAATTAGTATATCAGATTATTCAAAGAAATGTGAGGATAAAAAATGAGTAAAGCAGATAAAATGTTTGAAAAGTTAGGATACATAAAAATTGAAGAACTTGATAAACCTAGAATTGTATATAGAGATATAAAACATAAAAAAATATAGTTTTTTTTACTTTAAATAATAGAATTGGAAAAGAAAATTTAAATAATGTTGGTGTATCTGGTATGTATGAATGGTTTACAATGCAAGAATTACAAGCAATAAGTGAAAAAATAAAGGAGCTGGGTTAAAATGAGTAATTATAAAGGTTGGACAAGCGAAGAAAGATATTTTGATGTATGTCCAATGTGTCGGTAATAAACTACCAAAAAGACAAATGATTTTAATAAAAAAAGCAAATACTTGGAGCTCAAAAAAATTAACAAGGTTATGTACTAATTGTTATATAAAAGTATTAGAATTTATTGGAATAAGTGATGTAGAGGTATATTAAATGTTAAGTAAAGAAGAAATAGAAAAAGATATAAAATTGTTTAAAAGTGTTGATTTAGGAGACGACATTGAATTTATAAAAGCAAGAAAAAATCTTTTACAATATATACAAGAACTAGAAGCTGATAATTATGAATCAAATAATATAATAAGTGAATATATTGACGAAAGAAAAAAGCTAATAGATAAAATGAAAGCTGATAGAATGGAACAATTTGATGATTATGTAATTTACTTAATTGAAAGCTATTTAAAAGAGTTAGGAGCATTAGAAGATGAATAAAGAAGAAATAAAAATAGAAACAGACAATTTTTTAAAATTTTTAGAAGTAGCTAATGATACTATAAAAGAAAAAGGAAAAATATATGAATTTCAATGTCCTTTATGTGGAAATAAAGCGGAAGCAAGTAGAAATTTATACAATGGACATATATTTGCAAAATGTAAAAGTTGTGATATGCAAATACAACAATAGAGGTGGTTAAATGCTGATATTACCGATTAAAAAGAAATGGTTTGATATGATACAAAGCGGAGAAAAGAAAGAAGAATATAGAGAAATAAAGCCATATTATACAAGTAGATTTAAAAATTTTCTACCTAGAATTACTAATTTTAGAGCTGGAGAATTAATATTTTCAAAAATTATTATTGTTTTTAGAAATGGTTATTCTTATAGTTCTCCATCAATAAAATGTGAATGTGAATTAAAAATTGGACAAGGCAAAGAAGAATGGGGAGCAGAACCAGGAAAAGAATATTATATTTTAGAAATATTGGAGGTATTATCAATAAAAAATGTTAAGTAAAGAAGAGATTGAAAAAGCAAAAGATGATTTAAAATTTTTTAATGAAGGTGAATATATCACAAGTGAAATAGATAGAAGTGCTAAAGTTTTAGAAAAGTATATAAGTCAATTAGAAAATAAAGTAGAATCAAAAGAAATGGTGCACCAATACGATATGAAGATGATAAATGAAGTAAAAGGAGAAGCAGTTAATTTATATAATAAAATAGATAAATTAAATAGAACAATAGATGAAATGGTAAATAGTTTTTATAAATTATATCAAAAAATACCAGGAACAATGCACAAATTTTTTGAAAATGGAAAAC
>CANQZZ010000002.1 GCA_947628465.1 uncultured Clostridia bacterium | reverse complement strand
AATTATTTTAATAATATCTAACCAATAGTATCTTTTTTGTTCACTCATGCAATAAACAATCCTTTCTATTTTTTATGATAATTATAAATTATGCAACCAAATTATGCAATACATTTGTGTTTAAATATCACTCAAATAGATGGAATAAAATCACACAATCTATTGACAATGAAAAATTAAAGATATATTATTTAAAATATAAAAATGCATAAAGAAACCGAAGCATAACAATTACAAAACAAGAAAATACTTTGAAGAAAACAAATGAAGGGAGAGAAAGACAAATGTCAAAAGAAAAACTAAAACTAAAAACAAAAAGAGGTATAACCTTAATCGCGCTAGTAATAACAATAATAGTAATGTTAATACTAGTAGCAGCAACAGTAACAGTAGCATTAAACGGAGGACTATTCCAATCAGCAAAGAAAGCAACAGCTGATACAGAAACAGCAAGAGAAGCAGAAAGTGAATTATCAAATGGTAAAGTACAAATCGATGGATTATGGTATAATTCAATAGAAGACTATGTAGCTGGAGCCGAAGGAAAAATGACAACATATGATGAAGCAAAAAAAGATGCAGATGCTAATGGATATTTAACACAAAATGCAGAATGGACAGATGAAACTGGAAAAGCAGTAATACCAGCAGGATTTAAAGTAATAAATGGAAAAGACGGCGAAGGTGACCAAAAAGTAGGAAATGGATTAGTAATACAAGATGCAAATGGAAATGAATTTGTATGGATTCCAGTAGAGGTTCCAGAAGGAAAAACATTTGACGAAGTATTTTATAGAAGTAATTGGACAGAATATGAAAGGACAACGGGATTAAGTACTGCTTATACAGAGCCATATACTAGAGGATACAAGGGAGAAGATACTGACTACAACGCAATGAAAGCAAGTGTAGAAAAAAACAAAGGTTTCTATATAGGAAGATATGAAGCAGGAAGTGTAGAAAAAGAAAATCCAAGTACAAGAAAACTAAGAACAGACACAGCAAATGGAACAACAGGAGTAGTAGTAAAAAAAGACCAATACCCATATAACTATGTAGGATGGGGCTCAGCAATGAATGATATTGAATCTGATATAAACGATAGTAAGAGTAGAGACCAAGGAAAAGGAGCAGTATATTTAAGCAAACATTTTTATGATAACAAGGATGTAGGAGTAGTATCGACCTTATGCTATTCTATACAATGGGATGCAATGCTAGAGTTTTTGAATAAAGGCGGAAATAACTTTAAATTAACAGATAGTACAGAGTGGGGAAATTATCAAAACAAAGCATGGGAAATAACGAATGAAAACGCAAGTTATTCAGCTGATGGGTCAACATGGACAGCTTTTTCTAAAGAAGAAAACAATACAAAATCAAAAACTGATTCAGAAAGTATTTTATTAACAACAGGAGCAAGTGATTTATTTGCAGCAAAGAATATATATGATATAGTAGGAAATTGTTATGAATGGACTATGGAGGCTTTTTCTACCAGCGATCGAGTTTCGCGTGGTCGGTTACTACAGCTTCGATGGGTCTAGCTGTCCAGCCTCGGATCGCAACTACCTCAATGCTCCCTATTGCGACAGCTATGGATTTTCTTTCAGACCCGCACTTTACATCAAAAACTAATATAATAATATTTTCAAATAGAGCAAGTAAAATTGCTCTATTTTTCTATTGACGAAAATAGTTATTTGATATAATATATCTGTGTAAAAATATATAAGGAGGGGAGACTTCTTTGAAAAATAAATATAGTGAAGCAAAAAAAATATTAGAGAAATATAATCAAACTCATTTATTATCACAATATGAAAAACTAGACGATGAAAAAAAAGAATATTTATTAAATCAAATAATTAATATAGATTTTAATCAAATAGATAAGCTATATGAAGAAACTAAAAAAGAAGTAAAATTAGGAAATGATGAAATATCACCAATAGCGTATATAGAAAAAGAAAAATTATCAGATGAGGAAAAAGAAAAATATTTTAATATAGGAAAAGAAGAAATAAAGCAAGGAAAATTAGCAGTTGTTACTATGGCAGGAGGACAAGGAACAAGACTTCGGACATACAGGACCAAAAGGAACATATATATTAAATATAAAGCCAGAGCCAAAATCTTTATTTGAAATATTATGTGATAATTTAAAAAAAGCAAGAGAAAAATACAATGTAATTATCCCATGGTATATAATGACAAGTAGAGAAAACAATAATCAAACACAAGAATTTTTTGAAAAGAATAATTATTTTAATTATCCAAAAGATGCAATAAAATTTTTTGTGCAAGGAGAAATTCCGATGATAGATACAAAAGGAAAGATTCTTTTAACAGAAGAAGGATTAGTTAAGGAAGCAGCAGATGGACACGGAGGAATTTTTGAGGCAATGTTTAAAAATAACATTGTAGAAGATATGAAGGAAAAGAAAGTTGAATGGATATTTGTTGGACCAATAGATAACCCACTTTCAAAAACAGTTGATGAAATACTAATTGGAATATCAAAAGAAAAAAATGTATTAGAAGCAGGAAAATCATTAGTGAAAGCAAGTCCAGAAGAAAAAGTTGGAGTTTTTTGTAAGAAAAATGGAAGACCAAGTGTAGTAGAATATACAGAGATAACAAAAGAAATGGCAGAAGCAGTGGATGAAAACAATAATTTAGTATATGGAGAATCTCATATAAATTGCAATATGTTTAATATTAAAGGAATAGAAATTATCGGAAATCAAAAGCTTCCATATCATGTTGCATTTAAAAAAGCAACATATTTAGATGAAAATGGAAATGTTGTAAAACCTGAAGAACCAAATGCATATAAATTTGAAAGTTTCATTTTTGATGCTTTTAATAAATTAGATGATATGCTAATCTTTAGAGTAAAAAGAGAAGAAGAATTTGCACCAGTTAAAAATAAAGAGGGTGTAGATAGTGTAGATACAGCCATAGAATTATATAATAATTTTAATAATTAAAAAGAAAGGAAAAAGAATTATGGGATATTTAGAAAAATACAATGAATGGTTAGAAAGTAATGAAATTGATGAAGAAACAAAAGAGGAATTAAGAAAAATACAAGGACAAGATGAAGAAATAAAAGATAGCTTTTATAAAGACTTAGAATTTGGAACAGCAGGACTTCGTGGAATTGTAGGCGCAGGAACAAATAGAATGAATAAATATACAGTAGGAAAGGCAACTCAAGGACTTGCAAATTATATTGTAAAAAATAATGGGCAGGAAAGAGGTGTTGCAGTAGCTTATGATTCAAGGCATATGTCAAAAGAATTTAGCAAACTTGCATGTTTAATATTAAATGCAAATGGAATAAAAACATATAGATTTGAATCTTTAAGACCTACACCAGAATTATCTTATACAGTAAGGGAATTAAATTGCATTTCTGGAATAGTAATTACTGCAAGTCATAATCCACCAAAATATAATGGATATAAAGTTTATTGGGAAGATGGAGCACAAATATCACACCCAGTAGATGAAGGAATAACAGCAGAAGTAAATGCAGTAAGCAGTTACTCACAAATAAAACAAATTACTGAAGAAGAAGCAAAGGAAAAAGGATTATATAATGAAATTGGGGAAGAAATAGATAATAAATATATAGAATACTTAAAAAGCATGTCATTAAATCCTGAAGCAATAAAAAATCAAGCAAAAAATATAAAAATCGTATATACTCCACTTCATGGAACAGGTAAAAAGCTTGCTACAAGAGTATTAAAAGAACTTGGATTTGAAAATGTATATGTAGTAAAAGAACAAGCCGAGCCAGACGGAAACTTCCCAACAGTTGCTTATCCAAACCCAGAAGATCCAGCATCATTCAAGCTTGCATTAAATCTTGCAAAAGAGGTAGATGCTGATATTGTTATTGCAAATGATCCAGATGCAGATAGAATAGGCTTGCATGTAAAAGATGCAAAAACTGGGGAATACATATTATTCAATGGAAACATGATAGGGCTTACAGTTGCTGAATATTTAATAAGCCAAAAAAGAGCAAAAGGATTATTAAAAGAAAATACAGCATTAATAAAAACAATAGTATCTTCAAATATGACAGATAAAATTTGTGAAAAAAACAATGTTGCATTATTCGAAGTTTTAACAGGATTTAAAAATATCGCAGCAAAAATAAGAGAGTTTGAAAAAGAAAACACATATAATTGCATAATGGGATATGAAGAAAGTTATGGATGTTTAGTTGGAGATAAAGTTAGAGATAAAGACGGAATTGCAGCAATGATGTTACTTGCAGAAGCAGCAGCATATTATAAAGAACAAGGACTTACTCTATGGGACAATATGCAAAATATGTACAAAAAATATGGATACTTTAAAGAAAATCAAGTATTTATAGTTTTAGAGGGGGCAGACGGTGCTCAAAAAATAAAAGATATGATGGAAAAAGTAAGAAACAATCCACCAGAATATGTTGGGGAATATAAAGTATTAAAATTTAGAGATTACTTAAACGGAACAGTTACAGACTGCATAAGTAAAGAAACAAAAAAAGAAGATTTACCAAAATCAAATGTATTGTACTTTGAATTAGAAAATGATTTTTGGTGTTGCGCAAGACCTTCAGGAACAGAGCCTAAAATAAAATTCTATATGGGTGTAAAAGGAAACAGTTTAGAAGATGCAAACAAATTAGTAGAAAAAGTAACTGAAGGAATGAAAGAAATGATGAAATAAAAATAAGTAATGAAATAAATAAGGCAGAAAAGTAAGTAAATATGCTTTTTTGCCTTTTTTCTTGTAAATGCGTATAATTTAGTATATAATTATATAGGTCAAATGCACTTATAGCTCAGTAGGATAGAGCGCTCCCCTCCTAAGGGAGAGGCCGCTGGTTCGAATCCAGCTAAGTGCACCAAGCGTAAAATATATATGGCAAAAAAATATTATACTAAAAAAGTGAATGGTGAAAATGACAGAGCAAGAAAAATTTATGAAAGAGGCTTTAAAAGAAGCAAAAAAAGCATATACAAAGGAAGAAATACCAGTAGGCGCAATTATTGTAAAAGATGGAAAAATAATTGCAAGAGCTCACAATTTAAGAGAGTCAAAAAATAGTAGCATAGCTCATGCAGAAATACTTGCAATAAAAAAGGCAAATAAAAAATTAAATGCATGGAGACTAGAAGATTGCGAAATGTATATTACTTTAGAGCCATGTATGATGTGTATGGGAGCAATAATTAATTCAAGAATAAAAAAAATATATATAGGAACATTAGATCCAAAAACAGGTGCATGTATGTCTGTTATAAATATAGAAGAATATAAATTTAATCATACAGTAGAAATAGAAACAGGAATACTAAAGAAAGATTGTGAATATATTTTAAAAGATTTTTTTAAAATGCTTAGGCAGGCAAAGAAACGGAGGAAAAAATGAAACAAGATAGTTTCTTTAATAGAAAAATTGTACATACATTTATAATTATATTTGTTGTAATAATTATATTGTTAATTGCTACAATGATTATGCTTAAATATCATGTAGAAGGTGAAAAAAACTTACCATTTAATATAAAAAAAATTAATATTATGAGTACAGCTCAAACTTATGATACACAAGAAAAAAATGACAATTGGTATACTAAAGTATTACAAAGAAATGACTTCTTTTTTGTAATTGGGAAAAATGAAAACGATAAAAGTCAAGATGCGATAAAAAAAGTAACATTTGAAAATTTCCAAATAAATCAAACAAATGAAAATATGACAATAAATATATATAGACCTTATGAGCAAGTAGATAAATACGAATACACAGATGAATATAAAGTAGAAAATTCGCTAGAATATTTAGGTGGACAAAATACAAATATGGAAACACTTCAAATAAATAATCAAGGCGGAGTAATAGGGTTTAGTGTAAAATTAAATAATTCAGAGGAATACACCTTTGATGAAAAAATACCAGCTGATGGAAGACTTCTTGCTAAAGTTGGATTAAAAGAGGAAGATATAAAGTTCAATATTTCATTTGATATAATAATAGAGTTAGAGTCAGGGTATAGGTTTAAGGCAAATGTTTCTTTTGATATGCCAATAGGAAATATATTAGAAGATGGAGTAGGAACTTTAGAAGATACGAAGCTTACAAATGTTATATTTAAGAGAATTTAATATAATTTATTACTAAATTCTCTTGATTATATTCCAATAAAATTATATAATCGAATAGCAGAAGGAATAAGTTAACTTTTGTATGGAGAGTAATTCAATAGAAAGCTATGAATCTCGTCAGGTTCGGAAGAAAGCAGCGATAAGTAGTCAAATTCTATGTGGGTTGCTTTCCATAGAGAAGTTAACTTATAATTTAAGGGGGGGAAATATGTCATATACAGCACTATATAGAAAATTTAGACCATTAAAATTTAGTGAAATGGTAGGACAAGAACATATTACAGATACATTAAGAAAACAAGTTATAGCTGAAAGAGTAGGACATGCATATCTTTTTAATGGTGGTAGAGGAACTGGTAAAACATCTGCAGCAAAAATTTTAGCAAGAGCAGTAAACTGTCTAAATCCTCATGATGGAGAGCCTTGTAATGAATGTGAAATGTGCAAGGCAATACTTTCAGGTTCTCTTACTGATGTTGTAGAAATGGATGCTGCATCAAATAATAGTGTTGAAGATATAAGAGCAATTAGAGATGAAGTTAATTTTTTACCTACTCGTGCAAAATATAGAGTATATATTATAGATGAGGTACATATGTTATCAACAGGAGCTTTTAATGCTTTGCTTAAAACATTAGAGGAGCCACCAGAGCATGTTAAATTTATTCTTGCAACAACAGAGCCTCAAAAATTGCCAGCAACGATTCTTTCAAGATGTCAAAGATTTGATTTTAAAAGAATTTCAAATCAAGATGTTATAAAAAGATTAAAAATAATATGTAAAGAAAGTAATATAGAAATAACAGAAGATGCCTTAAGAATAATTGCTGTTCTTTCAGAAGGAGCAATGCGTGATGCAATTAGTATATTAGAAAGATGCGCAGGAGAGCAAAAGGGATTAATTGATGAAGATACCGTTAGAGATTTAGTAGGAATTCCAAAAACTATGCAGATTTATTCTATAGTTAAAGCAATAATTGAAGAAAATACAGATGAAGTAATTAGCAATATAAATAGTGTAATAGATGAAGGAAAAGATATTGATAATTTCTTATGGGAAATAATAAAATATATAAAAGATATATTAGTATATAAATCAAGTAAAGAATTAGAAATATATAATGAGGAAGAAAAAAAGCAAATTGATGGTCTTTCGAAAAATGTTTCAAAAGAGAGATTATTACATTTAATTTATGAATTATCAGAGCTTGCAAATACTATTAAATGGTCGGCGCAAAAAGCAATAATGTTTGAAGCAGGAATGATAAAAGCATCTTTAGGAATAACTATTTCAGCTCAGGAAGTAAACGTTAGTGATACAAAAAATACTAGTAGTAAAAAAGAAATAAAAGAAAATCATGTAAATAATACAGCAAAAGAAAATGTAGCTACAGCCAAAATGCAAGCACAACCAAATGAAAACAGCACAAAATCAAATGAAAAACCTATTCAAAAATCAGAGCAAAGTGTACAAGGAAAAGGAAGCGTTTCATATTGGGGAAGCGTAATTGATAAATTAAAACAAAATGGTAAAATGGGAATATACGTAAACTTAATAGGAAGTACAGCAAAAGAAGCAAATGATATGACAGTAGAAGTTACGCTTGCAAATAAAAATTCATTTGGAAAGAAAATATTAGAAACTCATGAGAACAGGGCAGAATTAGAACGAATTGTATCTATAGAAGCGGGAAAGACTATGAATGTAAAATTTATAGATGCAGAAGAACAAAATAATGTAGAAGCAAAAAACAATTCTATTGAAAATGTGATATCGGATTTAGATATTCCAATAAATATAATAAATGATTAAAGGAGGAAGTTAAAATGTCAAAAAGAGGAGGATTCCCAGGAATGGGCGGATTCGGAGGAATGAATATCAATCAACTAATGAAAGAAGCAAAAAAAATGCAAGCAGATTTAGAAAAATCACAAGAGGAATTACAATCACAAGAATTTGAAGCTACCAGTGGTGGAGGAGCAATAAGCGTTAAAGTAGGTGGTAGTAAAGAAATAAAAGAAATAAAAATAAGCAAAGATGTAGTAGATCCAGATGATGTAGAAATGTTACAAGATTTAATACTTACATGTATAAATGAAGCATTAAGAAAAGTTGACAGTGCACAAAATGCTAGCATGAGCAAATTTAATATACCAGGGATGATGTAATATGTCATACTATTCACCATCAATAGAAAAGTTAATAGAAAGTTTTGAAAAATTGCCAAGTATAGGGCATAAAACAGCAGTAAGACTTGCATTTCATATGTTGGATTTAAGTGAAGAAGACACACATGAGTTTATAAATTCAATAGTAAATGCAAAGGCAAATTTGAAATATTGCAGTAATTGTTTCAATATTTCGGATACAGACCCTTGTCCAATATGTAGTAGTCCTAAAAGGGATAATTCTGTAATTTGTGTTGTAGAAGATGTAAGAGATATAATGGCAATGGAAAGAACGCACGAATTTAAAGGAGTTTATCATGTATTGCATGGTACAATATCACCAATGAATGGAATTGGACCAGAGGATATTAAGATAAAAGAGCTTTTAAATCGTATAGGAAAAGACGATGTAAAAGAAATAATAATAGCTACAAACCCTAGAGTAGAAGGAGAAGCAACAGCTATATATTTATCTAAAATCATAAAACCATTAGGAGTAAAAGTAACCAGAATAGCACATGGTATTCCTGTTGGTGGAGATTTAGAATATACAGATGAGATAACTCTTATGAAGGCCTTAGAAGGAAGAAGAGAGTTATGATGCAAGAATAGCTAAATTATCACCAATTGCAGAAAAGAATCCAGCAAGAATATTTAATTCTTCCTGAGAAAATTCTTTACTAATAGCTATAGAAATGCTACTTGCAAGAGCAACAAGCTCATAATTAGAAAAATCAGATATACGCAAAGAAAACACCTCATAATATAATATGTGGTGTTTTATTTAATGTTATTAAACTAAAAATTAACCTAGCAAAATTTTGCAAATATCTCTTGTAGAATTTTTTTTAGCCAAAAGCCTTGCATTTATTTTCATAGATTGCAATTTTTCTTCAGAATTTAAAATGTTATATAATTCTTTTTCAATATTATCATGCTTTTTAATCCATATTGCTACACCTTTAGTTTCCAAAAATTCAGCATTTTCTTCTTCTTGACCAGGTATTGGATTAATAACTATTATAGGAAGGCCAGATGCTAAACTCTCAGTAGTAGTAAGACCGCCAGGCTTTGTTATTACTAAGTCAGATACACTCATAAGCTCAGGAACTTTATTTGTATATTGCAGAACTTTAATTGTATCACAAGAATCAGTTTCTAGAACTAATTTATCAAAATGTTTTTTTATTTTTTCATTTTTTCCTGATATAGCGATAACTTGCAGATTAGGAAAATTCTTTATGATAGATTTTAAAATATTTAAAATTTTATCTTTTCCAAATCCTTGCTCTCCACCTGCAAAGAATAAAATAGTTCTTTTATCAGTAGATAGATTAAACTCAGATAATATTTTTTCTTTATTATAATGAGCTAAAAATCTATTAGATAAAGGAATACCAGTTACTTTTATTTGATTTTCCCTTATACCTCGGTTTAGTAAATCTTGTTTCATTCCCTCATGTGCTACGAAGAAATAATCTACATATACATGATACATAAGCCATTGACTATGAGGTGCATAATCAGTAAGTACAGTTGCTATTTTTGCATTTATTTTTTTCTTCTTTTTCAAAATTGCACACATGTGACTACTAAAAGGATGTGTAGATATTATTAAATCTGGTTTATAATTTTGAATTAATTTATTTAATTTTATAGATAGAATTCTTTGTGCCTTATCATTAACTTTTGAAAAAGCACCACTTTCTGCACCATAATATACTTTTTTCCATACCCAATGGGCATTTTTTGCCATGCCTGAATAAGCCTTTGTTGTAACTTTATTTAATGGTTTATTAATAGCTTCGATACAATCAACCATATAAGTTTGTACATCAGAATAATTTGTATCTATATATTCTTTTATATTTCTTGCTGCTGATATATGTCCACCGCCATATGAGCCATAAAATATCAAAATTTTTTTCATCTATAATCCCTTCAAAAAAATATATTTTTATTTTTTATAATTATACCATAAAAATTTATAAAAAAAGTATAAATTTTCAAAAAGCATGCAAACTATATTTAATTAATAAAATTTTAAATGGAGATAAAAATGAAGACAATATTTTATACATTTTTAATAGTTATATTTTCTAGTTGTTTAATATGTTATTCAGGAAATTTAAAGCAAAACAACGTACTTGCAGCAAGCAGTAATAGTACATCTGATTTGCAACTTATGGCAAGAGCAATAAATGGAGAGGCAAGGGGAGAAAGCTACGAAGGACAAGTTGCAGTAGGAGCAGTAATAATGAATAGAGTAAAGGATAGCAATTTTCCAAACACTATAGCTGGAGTAATATATCAGCCAGGTGCATTTACAGCAGTTTCTGATGGACAAATAAATGTGCCAATAGACTCATCATCTACAGTTGTAAAAGCTGCACGAGATGCTTTAAACGGATGGGATCCAACAGGAGGATGTATATATTATTTTAATCCAAGTACAGCTACAAGTAAGTGGATTTGGTCAAAGACAATAGTAAAAACAATAGGTAAACACAATTTTTGCAAATAATTTGTAAATAAAAATTATAAAAAATTCGATTGGGGAGAATAAAATGAATAAATATTTAAAAACAATGAAAAAAAATTACCTTTATGGAATTATGATTTTACTAGTAATAGTAAGCATAGTTCTTGGATATTTTTTATATAAAGAAAATAAGGAATATGCAACAGCAACTCATAATCAATATAATTTAGCTTTATATGAATTAATTGACTACGTACAAGACGTAGAAAATTATTTAGCAAAGGCAACAATTACAAGTACTCCAGAACATGGAGCAGAAACTTTAAGTAAAGTATGGCGAGAAGCAAACCTTGCACAAGTATATTTAGCACAACTTCCAGTATCTAGTACAGAGCTTGCAAATACAGCTAAATTTCTAAATCAAGTTAGTGAATATAGTTATTCACTTTCAAGAAAAAATATATATAATGAGGAGCTTACTCAAGAAGATTTGGATAATTTAAAAGATCTTCATGAGTATAGCAAGGAACTAAAAAACACATTAGATCAGTTATCTACAGATATGAATGATGGCAGAATAAGTTGGGACGAATTAACGAAAAATACAGAAGTTGCATTTGCACAACAAGTTGATAATTTATCTGCAGAAACATTTAAAAATTTAGATGAAAATTTTGGAGAATATGCTGGGTTAATTTATGATGGAGCGTTTTCAGAGCATATAGAATCTGCAGAGAAAAAAGGTCTTACAGGTGAAGATATAGATGAAGAAAAAGCAAAACAAATTGCAAAAGATTTTATTGGTGAAGATAGACTATCAGATTTAAATTCTAATGGATTAGTTGAGAATGGAGATATACAAGTTTTTGATTTTAACGCAAAAGTAAAAAATGGAAATGATGATAATCCACTTACAATATCAATTTCAAAAAAAGGTGGACATATAGTAAATATGAATTATAACCGAGAAGTTGGTGCAGAAGTGCTTTCGCAAGATGAAGCAAATAATATAGGAAAAGAATTTTTAAAATCTCGTGGAATTGAAAATATGAAAGAAACATATTATTTAAAAGAATCAGGAATTGTAACAATAAATTATGCTTATGAACAAGATAATGTAACTGTATATCCAGATTTAATAAAATTAAAAATAGCCTTAGATAATGGGGAAGTTCTAGGTATGGAAACAAGCGGATATTTGAATAATCATACTGAAAGAGAAATTTCAGAAATTAATATTTCTAAAGAACAAGCAAAATCTAATTTAAATAAAAACTTGGAAATATTTAGTGAAGGTCTTGCTATAATTCCGACAGAGTGGAAATCAGAAATACTTTGTTATGAATTTAAAGGAAAAATAGATGATACAGATTTTTTAGTGTATATTAATGCTAAAACAGGAAGAGAAGAAAATATTTTAGTTATTATAGATACGCCAAATGGAATTTTGACTCAGTAATAAAAAAAGAAAAAATTGTTAAAATAAAAAATATAATTTTGCAAATAATAATAGAGGAAAAATAAAAATTTATTTTTCTAAAGGAGGATTTATAATGGCAAGAAACAAAGGTTTAATGTCTGAAAATCTAAAAGAAGAAATAGCAAAAGAATTAGGAGTATATGAAAAAGTAAAAAAAGAAGGATGGGGAAGTGTATCATCAAAAGATTGTGGAAGTATGGTTGCAAAAGCAATTGAAATAGCAAACAGAAAAGCATAAGGAAAAGCGGGCTTTAAAGCTCGCTTTTACTATGTAAATATTTGTTTCCTATTAAGGAAGTTGTTTTATTAAATAATTTTATTAGTAATTTAACAAGTTCAGTAAGCAGTAAAGTTAATATAAAACAAATAATAATAAATAAATATGAATTATAATTATTTAAGTTATAATGTTTCAAAAGCATCATAGGAATTCTTTGTAAAATATAAATCCAAAAAATATTATTTCCTAAATAAGTTAAAATTTTATTTTTAAATGAAAATTTCATGCAAATTAATAAAATAATTATAACAAAAATAATTGATGTGAGTTCATATAACATGAAACTATAACCTTTTAAAAACTTATAAAGAATAACAAATCCTATACAACAAACAAATAATGTAAATAAATAGGTTTTATTATTTTCGCAAATAAATTTTTCTATTTTAGGTTTAAAGTATGAATAAAACATTCCAGCAACATAGCATAAAATTGTATTATACCAATATACATCTTTCGATATTTTTAGGAAATATATAAAAAATAATGATAATATTGTAGTTGACCATATTGCTTTTATATTACTTTTATTAAATATTTTAAAAGATATCCAAGTAAATAAATAAAGAACAAGTATATCAAAAATATACCAATTGCTATTACCTATAGAAGACCAACCTGTAAATGATAATAAAATATCTTTTATACTATAATTGTGAATTTGATTGGTAATTAAGTCACATATAAAAAATAATAAAACTGCAATATCAAAGTTTATAAAGGTATTTAATAATCTTTTTTTAGGCATCGAGTTAATATATTTTTCCTTTTTCTTTTTTATAGATTCCATTATCCCAAAACCAGAAAAAAATAAAAAAGTAGTAACAATTAATTGATCTAGAAGAATATTAATTTTTAAAAAATATGAATTAAACCAAACATCATCTAAATATATATAAGTTTTTACATGAGATAAAAATACTAAAACTACGAAAATAGCATTAATACATTTAGTTTGCTCAATGGATATATAATCAGTATTAAAACTTTTAAAATTAAATTTAGATTTATATAAAATAATTAATAATAAAAGTAAAATGAAAAAAATCATTTTATATATCCTTTCTTTCTTTAAAAATAAATAGCTTGCTAAAAATATAGTTAGCAATTACAACAATAACTTGTGAAATAACTGTAAATAATGCAACATATAAATCTGAATTTAATTTAAGCAATGTTACAAAGAACCACATAATAAACATTTCTAATAAAAGTGTTGAAATTCTTGCGACAATAAAACTTATAAATTCTTTTAATTTGTTTTTAGTGTTACTTTTAAATACAAAAGTTCTATTTGTAAAGTAAGCAAAAAGAACTGCAATTATCCATGATATTACAATTGCAGTCTGCAGTTGTATTGCATCTTTTGGATCTAATAATATAAATAATAATATGTATTTTGATATTAGATTAACTATTGTAGTTAATACACCAAAAATTAAATATAATATAACCTCTTCATATTTTTTATATAATTCTAATATTTTTTTAATCATTTTATACCTCACATTTATTTTTTACATATTTTATCATATTAAAAAAAAATTGTTAATAAATTATACAAAAATAATAGTATATTTTTTACTGATATAAAAGTTAAAGAAATAAATATATAAACAATAAAATGTTGTTGACTTATAAGTTATATTATGAAATAATAAACAACGTGATTAGTATTAGAATACATAAAAGGAGATAAGATGAACAAAAAAAAATATATAAACATCATTATAGTAGGAATATTAACACTTTTATATACTTTATCTATTGCAAATAGTCAAACTAGCGCAATTAATTTTTTAATAACTTTTACAATAGTATATTTTATATTATATTTTCTTTGGAATAAATTAGATGACATTAAAATAAGAAATAAATCTAAAGATAATCCAATATTAAAAAGAGAATTTATTTTTTATGCAATATTAATTATTATTTTTATGGTAATAGCAATTTTGGCATATTACCCAGGATACTATACATTGGATACAAATAAGCAGTGGAAGCAAGTTCAAACAGGTGAATATAAAAATTGGCATCCTGTTATGGAAACTTTATTTATGCTAAAAATTCCATCATTATTTTATAATAATTTAATATCAGCTACTATTTTTCAGTGCATAATAATATTTTTAATTTTAATTTATTTTTGCTATTTTTGTAGGAAAAATTTTTTAAATTTTAAACAAACTTTAATCGTTTTATTATTAATAGTAATGAATCCTATATTTATAAAGTATAGTGTTACTCTTTGGAAAGATGTTATTTATTCTTGGTGCATTTTTTTAGGAACGCTTTGCTTAATTGATATATCAATGACCAATGGAGAATGGATAAAAAAGATAAATAATAAAGTTTTATTTATTATTTCAAGCTTAGGCATATTATTCTTTAGGCATAATGGAATAGCACCATTTATTTTAATGTATATTGCATTAATAATATTTTATAATAAAAAAACGAAGTTTTTTGCAATTTCATTTATTGTAATTTTAATATCAAATTTTATTATTACAGGACCAGTTTATAAAGCCTTTAACATAGATAGAACAACTGGTGGTAAACCTGAAATGATGGGAGTTATTATGGGACAAATTTCGTATTATTATAAAAATCAGGCTTATTTTACTGAAGAGGAACTAGAAATTTTAGATAAAAGTGTACCACTTGAAATTATTGATCAACATTATAGCGCTGGAAATTTTAATAATATAAAATGGAATACTCCTAAGTATAATAAGAACGTAAATGAAAATTTTGAAGGACTAATGAAATTATATATTAATAAATCTATTCATAATCCAAAGATGTTTGTAAGGTCATTTATGAACATGTCAAAACCTATTTGGGGAACAAGTAGGACTTTAACAGAGGTTGACTATGATTATAAAGAAGATGCAGAGAATAACAATGCAATAAAAAATGTAAGTAATGCAGTGTATAAAGAATTAGTTAATTATAATAATAGTATTAATAATACATTTTTTAGATGGTTATTTATAAATATAGGACAAGGATTATTTTTAATCATATTCGGCGTATTTATGGTTATAAAAAAGCGGAGTAAAATTAAAAAAATGTTTACCTTTTATTTTGGCATTATCTAATTCTGTAATAATGATGCTTTTAATTACAGGTTATGAATATCGTTTCGTTTATTATCAGTCACTAGTACCAATTCCTTTATTAATTTATAGTTTTTATCATTATAATAATGAAGAAATAAAAGATGTAACTAAAAAGTAAAAGATAAGCATATGTAATAAATTATTAGATAGGAGTATATAAAATGAAAAAGAAAGTAATTATTATAGGAGCGGGACCAGCAGGATTAACAGCTGGATACAAATTATTAAAAGAAAGTAAAGATTATGATGTTACTATATTAGAAGAGTCAAATGATATTGGAGGAATTTCAAAAACTGTTAATTATAAAAATAATAGGATGGATATTGGTGGGCACCGCTTTTTTTCAAAAGATGAAGATGTTATAGAATTTTGGAAAGAAATTATGCCAACTCAAGGAAAACCATCATATGACGATAAGAAATTAGGCAGAGAAAAAAAGCTAGTTGAAAATGGTCCAGACCCAGAAAAAGAAGATCGTGTTATGCTAGTAAGACACAGAGTTTCTAGAATATATTATTTAAAAAAATTTTTTGATTATCCAATTAGTATGAAACTTCAAACTTTTAAAAATATGGGATTAAAAAGGACTATTGTAGCAGGTTTTAGTTATTTAAAATCAATTTTTATTAAGAAAAAAGAAGATTCATTAGAAAATTTTTATATTAATCGTTTTGGTAAAAAATTATATAATATGTTTTTTGAAAAATATACAGAAAAATTATGGGGTAGGCATCCAGCAAATATATCTGCGGAGTGGGGAGCACAACGTGTTAAAGGATTGTCAATTTCTGTAATTATAAAAGATATGTTTAAAAAAGTATTCCATATAAATAATAAAAAAGTCGAAACATCTTTAATAGAAGAATTTATATATCCAAAATATGGACCTGGTCAGCTTTGGGAAACAGTAGCATCTGAATTTGAAAAATTGGGAGGCAAAATTTGCAAAGAAAGCAAAGTAATAAAAATTAACCAAAATAACGGACAAATTACTTCAGTTGTTTACGAAACAAATGGAAAACAAATAGAAATGCAAGGAGATATTTTTATATCAAGTATGCCATTAAAAGATTTAGTAATTGGAATGAATAATGTTCCTAATAATATTTCTGATATTGCAAAAGGCCTTCCTTATAGAGATTTTATTACTGTTGGATTATTAGTTAAAAAATTAAATTTAAAAAATGAAACAAATATAAAAACAATAGGAAATATTGTACCAGATTGTTGGATTTATATACAAGAACCAGATGTAAAATTAGGAAGAATACAAATATTTAATAATTGGAGTCCATATATGGTAAACAATGTTAACGAAACTATTTGGCTAGGATTAGAATATTTTTGTGATGAAGGTGATGAATACTGGAATATGAGTGATGAGGAATTTGTTGAATTTGCTTCATCAGAGCTAATTAAAATGGGTATTATAAATAAAAATGATATATTAGATTCTCATAGAGAAAAAATAAAAAAAGCATACCCTGCATATTTTGATACTTATAATCAAATTAATGATTTAATTACTTTTTTAAATAAATTTGAGAATTTGTATTGTGTAGGAAGAAATGGACAACATAGATATAATAATATGGATCATTCTATGGCTACATCATTTGAAACTGTTAATAATATAATAAATGGAATTAAAGAAAAAGATAATATTTGGAATGTAAATACAGAAAAAGAATACCATGAGGAAAAGAAATAATATAAAAAAATTCTTTAGTAATTTAATACTAAAGAATTTTTTTTGCTAACAATATTTTTTTACTATTGCATCAACAATTCTTATGCTTGCTTTCCCATCACCATAAGGATTTGATGCTTTGCTCATTTTATCATATTCAACTCTATTTGTTAATAATTCTTTTGTTAAATTATAAATAGTATCTTCATCAGTTCCTGCAAGTTTTAGTGTACCTGCATCTATTCCTTCTGGTCTTTCAGTTGTATCTCTTAGTACTAGTACTGGCTTTCCGAGAGAAGGAGCTTCTTCTTGAATCCCTCCACTATCTGTTAAAATTATGTACGATTTATTAATAAAATTATGGAAATCAATTACTTCTAGTGGATTTATTAATTTTATTTTTTCATTGTTTCCTAATATTTCATCTGCAATAGTTTTAACTTTTGGATTTAAATGTACAGGATATATAACTTTTACATTAGGGATATCGTCTGTGACTTTTTTTATTGCTTTAAAAATATTACGCATAGGCATGCCTAAATTTTCTCTCCTATGAGCAGTAAGAAGAATTAATTTATCATTTCCTATCCAATCAAATAATTCATGAGAATAGTTTTCATTAACTGTTGTACTAAGGGCATCTATTGCAGTATTGCCAGTTACATATATTGTATCAGGATTTTTGTTTTCATTTAATAAATTTTGCCTGCTATTTTCAGTTGGAGCGAAATTCATGTCTGCTAAAATTCCAACCATTTGTCTATTCATTTCTTCAGGATATGGTGAATATTTATTCCAAGTACGAAGTCCTGCTTCAACATGTCCTATATCTACTTGTGCATAATATGCGGCAAGTGCACCTGCAAATGTAGTAGTAGTATCACCATGAACAAGAACAATATTAGGTTTTTCTTTCTTAATTATTTCTTCTAATCCATTTAATGCTCTTGTAGTAATATCACTTAAAGTTTGATTAGATTGCATTATATTTAAATCATAATCAGGTTTTATATCAAAAACATTTAATACTTGATCAAGCATTTGTCTATGCTGCGCAGTAACGCATACAATACACTCAATTTCTTTTCTTGATTTTAATTCTTTTACTACTGGTGCCATTTTAATTGCTTCTGGCCTAGTACCAAATATAGTCATTACTTTAATCATTTTTATCTTCCTTTGCATTTAATTTTAGATTTTTATACATTGATATAGATGCTATTATAGATAAAGGAACGAGTGCTGGCGTATAATATCTTGCGCTAACTTCAACAAATAAATGAGAAGTAATTATTCCTATATAAAATAGCATATAGAATATATCTTCTTTTAAATATTTCTTGCAAATTAAACTTTGAATAGCATATAGTAAGTTTAAAAATATAAGTGTAGTAATATAAATATGTAAACACAATTTTAATATTTGTGAAAACAATTCTAATGTAATTTTAGCATTAAATGTATCAAAAGTAAAATTAGCTAAATTACCACTTAATATTACAAATTTAGCACAGAATAATTTAATATTATGTATTCCATTATTTTTATATCTTTCAATAGCTAATTTTTGAAATTCTTTTTGTGCTTCTTCAGGAGATAACCCTTGACCAAATAATTCATCTAATTTTGACTCGTTATACCAAGTTCCGATTACTATCTAGATTAGAGCCTATATATAGAGTCCAGCCAGCAGTTTTCGAAACTTCTTGTCCATTAATTTTATTCATTGATATATTAATGATATATTTTATTGAAACAAAAAATAATATTATTAATATAAAACTTATTAAATAATTTTTATTAAATTTTTTATTTTTTAAATTAATATAAATGTAATATAACAATATTGCAATTAACATTATAGGCATTATTGGTCTAAATGAATTAGAAATTCCAATTATTATTCCAGTTAATATACTATATATAATAAATTTTTTAGAATTTATATTGTGTACTAATTTTGAAAAAATAAAGATTGAAGCGGATATTCCAAAGTTAACAAGTACAACAGGACAACAAATTGTACACCATATTATATTAATAGGATTAATTAACCAACTTACAGAGATACATTTAGCCAAAGTTTTATTTTTGAAAGAAAAATATAAAAAAAGTGGTGTAATTAAATCTAAAATAATATTCAATAAAATAACAGAAAAATATGAAACTTTTGCTATTTTAAAGAAACTTCCTAAAATAACTATATATGGCATAAGAAAAGGGAAAAGGGCAATATATGTTGGCTGAGCAATAGTATTTGTCTCACAAAACTTTTGTGCATTATGAAAGAAAGTTTGATAATCACCTACTCCAGTTAATTTAGGATAATTTAAAAATAATAGTGAAATTCTTAAAGCAATTCCAATACAAATACATATAATAAAAAATGTTTTTGTATTTAATATTTTTCTAAAATAATTTTTAAATTTAATAATAAATCCAATAAATAGAGCAATTAAAATAAATAAAATAATAAATTTTACAGAATGATTATATTTTAATTGAGACACACAAAGTGCAATTGAAAATAGTAAATATATTATTAAAAAAATTGTTTGACTATATTTTAATATTTTTTCTTTCATGAAAATTCTTTCCTTTCCTAATATTTTAGCATGTATAACTATAAAGTTGCACCTTTTTTCTTTAGATGAATATTCTTTATATAATCATATAAAATTTGCAATCCAATACCTATGATTATAAATCTAATAAACAATAAAGTTTGTCCATATCTAGAAAAAGCGAAGGTATAACTATATACCAAAATTTGAAAAATATAATTAACTGCTAAAAAAACTAATTCTTTTATATATTTTTTATTAATCAATATCATTATACTACAAATTATTGTTAAAACTATATCAATAGCTCTTAATATAAATAATAATAAACGTGGAATATTCCATATTTCTGTCCAATAAAACGCGTTGCACATGTTTACTACTGGTTTATAAATTAAATACGAAACAAGCATTGAAACTTTGTCTGTGTTCCACCATTGCATCATGCGATATTTTGCAATCATTCCATCTTTTTCTAATTGATAATATTTTTTCATATATGATTTTTCGGTTTTAGTACCATTTAAGTATTCTTTCATTTCTTCAGAAGCATTTTGATTTACATATTCATCATAAGCAGTTTTATCATCTGGAGGGTAATTATAACCTTGATATGTTCCAAGCAATAATGGATTTCCACTACCATAAGTCAGTGGTATAAATTTATTAAAAACTATGTAATTCCTTATTATCCAAGGAACAAAGAATACTGATAAAATTGCTGCACTAATTAAAAGTTGTTTTCCTAAAACTTTTAAATCATATTTTTTAAATAATAAATATACAATTAGAAAAACAGGATATGGTGCAATATTAGCTTTTAACAATATGCAAAACATATATAAAGCTACAATTTGATAAAAATATTTCGCTTTTTTAGTGTTAGCTAGCATTAATGATGCATATATTAAAAATATAAAGCCAAACATAAATGGTGTTTCTGTTAAAATTATATTATCCATCCAAATAAAATCAATTACTAGCAAAAAACATGCAGAAATTGATGAAATTAATTTATTACTAAATAATCTTACAATTTTATAAACTCCAAGAACAGATAATACACCCATTATCATCCATAATATTTTAAGACATATAATTAAGCCTAAACCTTCTCCAGCAAAGCATGAAATTAAGGCTATTAAATATGTCATGCCTGGCATTATTTGAGCCGATTTGCTGCCATGCATTATAATAGTAAAGTGATTTTTAAAATAAATTCCACTTCCTATATAACTTGCATCATCACTATTTAGTCCATAGTCTATTCCTAATGTTATTGTTACAGCAATATGTAAGATTAATGATATTAATAAAATAACAGATATAAGTTTATTTTCTTTTATAAAACAGGTTATAGAAGAAAATAATTTTCTTAACCAATTAAAACAATTATTAATTATCTTTTTCATCAGACTTTAACCTCTTTAAATCATTTTTTATAATGGCTACTTCTTGTATAAGCATAATTATTTTTTTCTTCTGATTAGAAACTATAATTGTAAGTACAAATGTTAAAATTAATAATATAAGGAATCCTATTAAAAATACGAGGTTTGATACTAGTTCTATTCCTAGCAAATTACACAATAAAGTTAAAAGTTGTGGAAATAAAATACTAATAAGCATTAATAATGATGAAGCAAGCCATAGTAAAGAATATTTTAGTAGCAATCTTTTTTTCTTAATTGTTTGTAAAATTAATAATATAAAAACTATTATAACTAAAAATAAAAAAATTCGTAGATTTATTGACATGTTTTTATTTTCCTCCTAATTTATAATACTTGATATAATGATTGAAAAGGCTACTTTTATCATGTAATAAATAGATTTTAATACATTTATAGAGGATTTACCTTCTTTTCTTTCATTCATTTTTGCAGGTATTTCTTTTACTTTTAATTTTTTCTTTATAATCATAACAATAGTATCTGGTTCAGGATAATCATTAGGATAATCTTCGCAAAATAATGATATTACTTTTTTATTACATGCCCTAAACCCGCTTGTAGGGTCTGTTATTTTCTTTCCAGTACATATTTTAATAAGTGAAGATAATATAACAATTCCAAATCTTCTTACTCTTGTTGATTTAAAGCCATCTTCTTTTTTGATGAAGCGTGAGCCTATTACTAAATCATTACCATTTTCAATTTCTGTAATTAATTGAGATATATATTCTGCATTGTGTTGCCCATCTCCATCAAATTGTATTGCTATATCATAATTATTGCGCATAGCATATTTATATCCTGTTTGTACAGCTCCGCCTATTCCTAAATTTGCAGGCAAGTTTATAAAATTATAATTATTATCAATTAAAACTTGTAATGTGTTATCAGTAGAACCATCATTAATAACAATATAATCAATATCTGGATTATTAAGAGATATTATTTGGTTTACGGTATTGTTTATATTTTTTTCTTCATTATAAGCTGGAATTATTATTAAAACTTTCATCTCAAACCTCTTTTTTTAGTTTAAATATGTATTTTATATTACTTTGAAAAAATCTTTTGCATCTTTTAGGTTCTTTTATTAATCTATATAACCACTCTAAATGGCAATTCCTCATAAGTTTTGGAGCTCTTTTTTTAAAACCACTTAGTACGTCAAAACTGCCACCAACACCAACAAAAATTCCTTTTGTAAACTTATCTAAATTATCGAATATTAAAATTTCTTGCAAAGGAATTCCAAGTGCTACTAATACAACATCAGGGTTTAATTCTGCCATTTTATCAAAAACTTTTTGTTTATCTTCTACATAACCATTTTCATAACCTAGTAGAGTTGCATTTGGATAATCGGTTTTTATAATATTAGATAATTTATTTACAATTTCTTCTTTTGCTCCAAATAGAAAAATGCTTTTGTTTAGCTCATTACAATATTCGAATAATTTTGAGCATAATTCTATTCCTGGTATTGTTTCTTTTATATTTTTCTTTAATATTTTTGCACCTTTAACAATGCCAATTCCATCTGCAATGATGGTGGTTCCTTTATCTAGTAAAACATTTTTAAAATCCTTAGTATTTTCTGCAATCATAAGTGTCTCTGGATTAGCTGTTACAATAAACATTTTTTTATTGTTTTGCATGTTTTCTTTTACTAAATTATGAAATTCATTAGCTGAGTTTTGATATATCTTTTTAAAATATTCCTGCATTATTATTTAATACTCCTATCTCATATGTTATCTATGAATTTATTCCATTCTTTAGATACGTTTTCTTTTAGAAAATCATTTGAAATTTTAAGTGAATTATCTGAAAACAATTTCATTTTTTCTGGATTTTGTATAATTTCATCAATTTTTTGTACAAATAAATTTTTATCTCTATTAGGTATTAAAAAGCCATTTTTATTATCTTCAATTATCTCTTTTGATCCTTGCGCACTATCGAATGCAATAAGAGGAAGCCCAAAGCTTGCTGCTTCAACTAATACTATTCCAAAAGATTCTGATAGAGAGGTCATTAAGTATATTGAAGAATTTAAATATTCATTTTCTAAATCTTCTTGTAACTTGGCGCCACATAATATAACTTTTCCTTGTAAATTTAATTTATTTATTTTATTTTGTAAATTTTGTTTTTCGCTACCATCACCAACAATATGCAAAGTCCAGTCAGGATGAATGGTTTGAAAAATATCAAATATATCTATTAAATCATCAAAGCCTTTAATTTTATCTAGCCTTCCAACAGATATGAATTGTTTGCTTTGAAGTGTACTTTTTGTATTGGTTGATTTTTCAATAAAGTTAGGTATATATATTACTTTTGTTTGTTTATTTTCACTTTTTAATTTATAATTATAAAAATTTGCAAGTTCTTGTGAAACAGGCATAAAATAATCAAAATTATTTAAAGAATTAATTACCTTACTAATATATTTTTGATTGTAGTTATGATGGTTATGTTCTTGTGCTATTTTTATAATTTTTTTATCTCCATACTTTCCAAGCATTTTATTATGTAGAACTCTGGTCGATATAGCTATGTCACAATCTAAGTTTTTTATTGCATTAATCATAAGATGTCTTCGCATATATAATATTTTAAGGCTTTTAAATGCTTCTTTAAAAATAGATATTATCTTACATTTTTTAATAGAATTTTTAAATTCCTCTTTATTAGGTTTAAGATTATCCATTAGATATTCTACTTCTACATTGTTATTTATTTTAAATGCTGGAGAATCTGCAAGTTTATATGTTGATATTATTTTTACATTATTTTTTTCAGATAATAAATTAGCTAAATTACATATAACTTTTTCTGCTCCACCAGTTCCTAAATGAAGAGCTAAAATAACAATTCTTTTATTCATTATTTTTATCCCTTTCATATAACATTATAAATAATTCTAATATTACTAGAACTAGGAACATACTTACTGCTGGAGCTGTAAATACGTGGCCAGCCATTAAAGCAATTCCAAAACCTATTAATATAGCATAAATTATAAGTAATAATTTTTGATTGGTTATATTAATAACAAAATTAGTAAAGAATTTTTTTATTGAAATATATATAACCGCAATTAAAGGAATTGCATATATAATTGTTCCTATGACACCATGACAGAATAATATATCACAATAATCTATTTCTACAAGCTTGCGTTCTTTAACAACATTTTTACTTTCAGCAGTATAACCTAAGCCAACTGATTTATCTAATATTGTTCCAGAGTTGTATTTTTTAATATTATTTGCTAAAAATTTACTTCTACCACTCAATACATCAGTTTTAGCAGGTTCCACTGGTCGGACAGTATAATAATCATCACTACGATGTGGGACTTCTTCTTTGACAAAAGAAATTGGTTTTATGCCTACATTTTTTCCTCCAGAAGTATAACCAAGGAATAAAAATGTTAAAGTAACTATTATAACTAATGTAGCAAATTGTTTGCAAAATTGTTTAGTATCATTTTTAAATAAATTTATGATTGAAAAGATTAATGAAATTATTAATAATACAATTATTGATATAAATGCTACTTTTGTTCCAATCTCTAACATTGCAAAAACAGAAAGTACGCATAGTATTGCATTAAATATGTTAAACTTTTGTGATATAAATAATCCAAAACATAGAGGTGAAAGCATAGCAATAGTTGCACTAATTTCATTTCCAGCATAGAATAAACCAATTGTGCCGCTATTTCCTTTTAAAGGATATGTTGCATAGCCTACAGAGAATATTTTGCAAACTACAATCGTTAATACATATATAGCTAAAGATATATTTAAATATTTGATTTTTGAAGTATATTTTTTTTCTTTTAACAAAATGAGTAAGCTTGCAAGTATTATTGGAAAATAAAATGTTTTGATAAGTCCTTTTATTTGAGTGAATATTAATGAAAATCCAAATTTTAAATAGCTATTTACTAAAAATGCAATGCAGTATATAAATATAAGTGAATAATATATTAATATTTTCCATTTATCCTTTTTATTTGCTTTAAAAAGAGTATATATAATTAGACAAACCATAAAGAAAGCTCTTACAAAAATTCCAAGAGTCAACTGCTCTGATAAGTGCCTTACACATAAAGAAGTTATAATATCGATGATTGGTTGTAATATTATATACACAATAAAAATATTTTCAAAATTTATTTTGTTTTTTAAGTTTTTAATTTTTTCCATTTAGACCCTACTTTCTATTTTTTATTTTAAATATGATTTTTACAATATTATATAATTTAAAATGTATTAAATAAAAAATTAATTTTCTATTTAATGATAATAATTTTATATATTTATTTTTTGAATAATTTTTAAAATTATTATTTATATATTCAAAAATAATATTTAATAATTCTTTTTTTTCATTTTTATTTGAATTATTATTTGTAAGTATTCTTACTATGCAAGAAATATATAAATGATCTATTACTAAAAATTCAATTTCATCATAATATTTATTAAAACAATTATTTTGTTTTGCATAGTTTATTATTTCATTAAAGGCATCTATTAAATCTAAATTTTTGCGTAAATTATTAGAGTTCATAATTGAGCCTTGCCTCAATAAATAATTATATAAATTTTTATGTAAGATACACATTTTTTTAGATTTTAAGAATAATTTAAAACTAAAATCAATATCCTCATACCATACATTATTTCTAAAATTTAAATCATCATCTAATAAACTTTTTTTTATAATTTTATTCCATGCACAAAGGTTTCCAAAAATCATTTGAGTATTAAAATTATATGTTTCATACTTATTTGGAAATGTTTTAGAAATTAGGTCATAATGTTCATTTATTACATTAAAACCACATATTACAAAATCAGCTTGTTCTTGTAATATTTTATTGTACATTTCATAAGCCATATTAGGTTCTACATAATCATCACTATCTACAAATATTATATAATCAGAAGTAGCCGATTTTAATCCAGTATTTCTTGCAGCTCCAAGACCTTTATTTTCTTGATTTATCACTTTAATGAGATTATTATATTTTGCATAATATTTATCAATTATTTTTTTGCAATTATCAGTACTGCCATCATTTACTATAATTATTTCAATATCTTTGAATGTTTGATTTACTAAAGAATCTAAACATTTTTCTAAATATTTTTCTACATTATATACTGGCACAATTATACTTACTTTAGCCATTCTTTAATCACCTAAATTTATTTAATTTATGGAATATTTAATAATTATTAATGAGATTTAAGCATTAAAAATATTTTAATTGGTATAACATTGTTAGTATAAAGCATTTTACATATAAGTTGATTTTTAAAACTTTCTTTTTTAAAATATTTATTATTTTTCCAATTAGGAAATTTATTTTTCATTAAATTAATTATTTCTTTTCTTTTACTTTTACCCTCTTTATAATTTAGAAATCTTAGTGATGCTTCACGTAATAAATGCATAATGTAAAGATATTCTAATTCTTCTTTATAATTATTTTTAAATTTAGAAGACAATTCTTCCATAGCAGCAAATATATCTTCTAATTTTTTGTTATATTTAGTTTGATTCATAGTAGAGCCTTCTCTAATAAAATAATTATAAAGATAAGAATCGATATATCCAATTTTATTAGTGTATAATGCGAGAGTAGGAATCATTGCCAAATCTTCATAAATTCTATTTTCTAAAAAATGTATATTATTATTTGTAATCAACTGACGTTTTATTATTTTATTACATGGACCACTTTCTCTAATAATATAATTATTAATAATATTATTTGGATAAATCAATCTATTAAAATTTTTCTTTTTTACATTATTTATTACTAAATATTCGTTACAACAAACAATATCTAAGTCCTTGCCAAGTGCTTTATTATATAACTCTTCATACATATTAAGTTCTATCCAATCGTCGCTATCTACAAATCCTATGTATTCTCCAGAAGCCTTTGTTATTCCGAAATTTCTAGCAGCAGCTTGTCCACCATTTTCTTTTGTAAAAGATTTAATTTTGTCTGGATAGTTAGCAGAATATTTGTCTATTATATTTTGTGAATTGTCTGTACTGCCATCATTTATTAAAATAATTTCTATATCTTTTAATGTTTGATTTACTAATGAATCTAAACATTTATTTAAGTATTTTTCTGTGTTATATATAGGAACTATTATACTTACTTTATACATTTTTTTCCTCCGTTTTCACATAGTCATATAGCATATCTATTATTTCTTTATCAGTATTTTTATCAAATTTACGTGCAAACAGCTCATTACAATTAATTAATAAATTATAGTCTTCCTTTTTAAACACATATGGTTGACCTCTATTCCAATCTATGTATCTAAGATTTGGAGCACACATGATTTTAGGTTTATATAAATTTTTTCTATATTCTGAATCCCATAAAAATGTTTGTAAAAAATGCTCATCTGGACACATTGAATACCTAAACATTTTTCTTATTCTATTTTTATTATCCACGATATACCTTGCTAAGTTATCTGTTATGCTAAACCAATTTGCTCCTTTTTTAATTTCCATTTTATACTTTTTCATATGGTTATAATTTAATCTTACTTGTAATTTTATAAATCCCATTCTTAATCTATATTTAACTGAATTGATTTTACTGTGCTTTCTTCCCATATTATTAAATAAATTTATACAATTTGTTCTTGTATTATCAAATTCATCACAATAATTCAAAAATTCTTTATTTTTATTCTTTTCAAAAAAACTATGTATATTTTTTTGTGATTTTAATGGCATGTCTGATTCCGATAGTAAATGATAATAACTATACTTATATTGAACAGTAGCTTGCTCTAGTAATTCGATTTCACACATCATTAGACTAGGAGAACCCCACTCTATATTTTTTCTTTTTACAATATATAAATTTGATTTCTTTAATTTGTTTTTAAATTCGCTAGCGTTAAACTTTTTACATTTTTTATCTACATGTAAAAATATATCATTTTTTTCATAATCTAGTAGTTTTAATAATTTTTCTAAAACATATAAATTATTATGTGCCATTATTAAATATGCATGTTTTTCCATTATAAATTTCACCCTATTTATTTCTTATTTTTTATAATTCTAAATATTGGTTTTCTCACTAAATCTTTTTCGTAATCATTTAAGACAAAAAACCATAATAAAATTGAATATACTATAGTATATAATAAAATTTTCAATCCCACAATAATTATATTAGAAGACATATACATGTTGTTAATTAAAAGTGTTGGTATGAATATGATTATTATTGGAATAGACATTTTAAATATATTTTTCCAAAATCTAGGGATATCTATGTTTGCTTTTTTATAATAATATATATTCATAATTATCCATTGACCTAGTAAGCAAGCGATACTTGTTCCTATTGCAGAACCTACCGAGCCAAATTTTTTAGCAAGAGGTATGCTTATAAATAAATTAGCTATTGCTATAAAAAAGTATACCACAGTTCTAAATTTGTGCATATTTTTTGCTTGAAGAATATTTATTCCAACGTTTTGTATCAATGGAACAATTGCTGGAACCATTAATATTAATTCTGTCCAATATGATTTATCATATCCTTCTCCTGCCCAAATTCTAATAAATTCATGCCCAAATATAACAAAACCGGTAGTTATTAATGCCATTATTATATACTGAAGTCTACCTGTTTGTATAAAAATATCAGAAATTTTTTCATCAGATTCATTATTTTCAACAAGCATTGTAATTTTTGGAAGTAAAACTCCATTTATTGCAGTTGATAAGGAAATATATATAGTTTGTATTTGTGCCGCAATTGTATATATTGCTACTTCTACAGTTCCCACAACAGAACCTAAAATAAATTGATCGATATTTAAGTTTATTTTATCAACAATTATTGCTAAAAATATGAAAAATGAATATCCAAATATTTCTTTAAGCAATTTTGTATTAAATTTTCCAAATGTAAATTTTATTTTAATTACACTTAAACAATATATTAAATTAATAACTAAGAATGATATATTTAATATAGTTGTAACAACAGTCATTGCTACAGACCTATAACCCATATATAATAAAGGAAGCATTATACATGGCATTAAAATTATTCTTAATATATTAACTATTTTTGAAAATATAAATTTTTCATATGCAGTAATTATTGAACCGAAAATACTTAAAGGGAATGTAAATACTAAATTAATAATTAATATTATTGTCATTATTTTAGATTTTTGTAATTCTAGCGTGGTCATCGTGTTTGCAAACATATTATCTATATTAGCATAAAGTATTGCACCCATAATTCCAGCAACAATACCAATTATAGAATATATGATTAAAAACATTCCATTTAGTTTTGCTTGTTCCTCATTTTGATTTTTAACTCTATATCTTGATGTATAAATAATTATTGCGTTACCAAATCCTAAATCTAAAATGGTAAGATACCCAATAATTGATGAAATTAAAGAGTAAGTTCCATATTCAGATTGCCCCATTATTCTTATCATTATAGGAGTATAAAGCAAACCTACAAGCATATTTAGGATAATTACTACATAAGATAAAATACTTCCAACTTTTATTTGGTTTTTCATAGCATGCTCCTTAATTATAGTCCAATTTTATTTACAAGAAATTCATATACTCTCTTGCTAGAAAATTTATCTTGAAATTTATGAAATTTATTTTTTGCTTTAATTCTTTCTTCTATAGCTACATCATTTTCAGAAGCTACATTTTGAATAAATAATAATAAGTCGTTAAAATCTTTAATATATTCACCTTTTATTACTTCAAATGGATTATCAAATACAATATTAAAGACTTTTTTATATTCTTCAAAATCATCTGTTGTAATAGCAATAGGTTTATCAGTTAATAAATAATCATAATATACAGATGAATAGTCTGTAATTAAAGCATCTGTTTGTGATAAAAATTCATATAAATTTATATTTGATTTCTTTAAATTATCATCTGTAAGTATTATAAAATTAGATAGCTTTCCTGCATTAATTACGGATAAATCTTGTGCTGGATGTGGCTTTAATACTAAAAGAACATCTAATTCCTTTAAAAGATTATTTAAAATTTGTAAATTTTCAGTATTATAAATTATAGGGATTCCTAAGTCAAATGTATTATCCATAGTTAAATTAGAAAGTTTATTTTCTCTTTGCCTATATGTTGGAAGCCACATTATAATTTTTGAATATTTTTTATTTTTTAATATTTTATTTAAATGTACATTTTTAGAAAACAAATCATCATTTCTAGGAAAACCTAAATGAATAATCTGATTTTTATCTAAATTGCATAATTCAGATAATTTATCATCAAAGAAAGGTGATAGGCTTAAAAAATAATCTACATCGCCTATCGATTTACAATATTCTAGAACTGCTTTATATGGCATTCCATGTGATAAATACAATCTTTTTTGATGTATATTTTTTTTATAAACTAATTTGTTACAATCAATTATATATTTGGCTGTATAATTTATATATAGTTTTTTTAATTTATCAAAAAATTTAAGTTTTCCAAAGCTATTTATAAAATATACATTTTTTATATTGATATTTTTATATAAATTTTTATTATCCACAAACCAAAATATTTTATATTTTTCATTTACCTTATTTTCTAATAGAGTTTGATACAAGGCATAAGTATTGTCAGCTAAATCTGGATTACTTTCTAATATTATATAATTATTTAAATGTATTGGAAATTTATATATTATTTTTTTTAATTTTTTATTCATATTAAAATTAACCTCAATAAATAAATTATAGTATTACTACTTATGTAGTTTTACGTACTTTTTTCCTTTTAATTTTAAAAATATCATTGTATCCTATTGCAACAATAGCTAATACAAGAAGTGCAAATGATAAAGCTTTCCATATACCACTTTCTAATAAAATAATTGCGAATATTCCGAATATTGCACTTATACCATATAAAATAAATACAGCTTGTTTTTGAGTATATCCTTTATCGATAAGTCTGTGATGAAGGTGACCTCTATCAGCTTGAAAAACTGCTTTGAAAGATTTTTGCTTAAATATTCTTCTTAATATTGCAAAAGATGTATCAAATATTGGAAGTGCGAGTACTAATAATGGCGCAATTATGATAATTGCTGTATATGTTTTTGCAATACCTAGAATAGATATTATTGATAATGTATATCCTATAAAATTTGATCCTGTATCTCCCATAAAAGTTCTTGCAGGATTGAAATTAAATGGTAAAAATCCAAGTAAAGAACCTGCTAGCGCTGTTGCAAGTATTATTGAAATAATAGGAGAAGAATTTAATATAAAAATTATGATTAAACAAATAGATGAAATTAATGAAACACCAGTAGATAAACCATCTAAACCATCTATTAGATTTATTGCATTTGTGATTCCTACAATCCATATAACTGTAAATATTCTTAAAAACCATTCATTTGATATAATAGTATCTGCTCTTGCAATAACTATTTTATCCATTACTATACCACTTGAAACAACAATAATAGCTGCTAAAACTTGTCCAGCTAATTTTACAATAGGTTTAATGCCTTTTGTATCATCTAAATAACAAAAGATTTCTAGAACTATTATTCCTAAGAAGAAGCCGAGTAATTTTATATAATATTTATCCACAAAAATATTTAATTTTTTTTCTATAGACATAGTACAAATCAAATAAATTGCAGAAATAAAAAACCCTAAAACAATTGCAATTCCACCAAGACGAGGCATAATTTTTTTATGGATTTTCCTTCCATCTTTTGGCTTATCTAATGCTTTAACTTTTCTTGCAAGTCTGACTGTATAGGGTGTAAAAACGTATGAAGTTATAAAAGCTAGCAAAAATGTAATTGCAATATCTCCCCACATATATAAAATCCTCCTAATTTAATATTCCGTAATGATTTTATCTTTAAAAGGCAGTTTTGTCAACACAATCAAGCGATAAAAGCAAAATAAATTGGAATGCAATTTCAATAAAATTACTTTCCAATTATTCTGTTTACGTACTAATGATTATAAACAATATTTGTACTACATAATATTTCCGTTTGTTATTGCTATATTTTGTCCGGTAATGCAGTCTGCATTTTCAGATAATAAAAATTTAAAAGTAGGAACAACATCACTAACTGACAAGTTCTTACCTGTTGGACTATTCATGGCATTTTGCTGTATTAACAATTCCGGTACGTTTTTCAAAAATTTAGTTTCCATCATGGTTGGGGATATACCATTAACTCTAATTCCCTTATCTGCATATTCATTAGAAAGAGCCTTAACAAAACCCAATAGAGAATATTTTGATGTCACATAACTAGCAACATATTTCGGAGGAATATTAGTGGTACAAGATGTTAACATGACGATTATTTTTCCATATTTATTTTTTACCATGTTTGGAATAAATGAATTTAAAATAATAACTAAAGAACGAAGGCAAATATCTAAATCAGTTTTAAATTTATTCCAAGTTAGTTTAGTAAACTTCATATTTTCATATTTGCCTGCTGGTAAATGAACAATATGTGTTGGTATTTTGCCAGATTCTTTTATTTTTTCTACAAACTTATAAGTATCATCTTCATCTAAAAAATTTCCTTCTAATAAAATAAGTTTATCTGATAAATCTTTTTTCAAATCTAGTAATTTACTATTATCTCCTATATGATGTGCAATTATATAGTCATACTCATTAGATACTTGCGTAATTAATTCCACACCTACATCAGATGAAGCACCTGTAACTAATAATATTTTTTCACTCATCAAAAACACCTACTTTCATAGTTCCCCTTACAACTTTTTGAGATTTATTATTTAAAATTTCAAAACGAATTGTAAATTGGTTAAATATTTCATTAATTTCTATTACTTTGCCCTTAACAGTTAAAGGACTATCTGAAATGAATACTGGCTTTTTAAATAGAATCTCCACGCCATGTATAAGACTATATTTGCCTGGTAGATATACTCCAGCAAGTGTAGATAAAAATGAAGCAGTGAGCATTCCATAAACTACTTTTTCATTGTAACCTTTAGATTTTGCAAAATCTAAATCATTGTGTAAAGGATTAATATCTCCAGTTATATTGCAAAAAGATTCTAGCATTGCTTCTGTTAAATTAACTTCAAATTTTTCTTCTAAACCTATTTTTATATCTTTTAATTTATATTCATTCATAACAAACTCTCACTTCGCATTAATAAATTTAATATTTATAGTGTATTTATGGATAAATTAAAATATTAATTGCTATATTTATTTAATACTGTATTAAAATCTTTTTTTGTAAAAGTTTTAAAGTCTTCCTTAAATCTAACATATTCATTTTCCCAAGAAGTATATGCCGAATCGTCTTTATGATTTGGTAAGTCATAATGTTCGTTTAAATATTTAGAAAGATATAGTGTATACTTTGTTGCTCCATAAGTATTAAGATGAGACCCATTAAGCATTTCTGTTTTATAATTAACTGAAAAATCATCCATAGTATTAAAATTTAAAACTTCAAATCCGTTTTGTTTTAAATTCTCTATTGTTTTATTTAAACTTACAACTCTACCTTTTGAATAAATTCGAGGCGGAACTACAAATAATACATTTAAATTTTCTTTCTTTATATAATCTGTTAAATCATTTAAGATTTCTTTGTTCTTTTCTGGTAAATCTGATATATTGCCTACACTATTTAAATCTTTATTCCAAACAAATTTCTTTTGAACATTTTTTTGTACTGTTTGCTCATCACAAAGATATCCCTTGTAATAGCTCTGTGCTCCTACAAATTTATTTTTGTTTAAATCTTTTCAACTATTATGATATAAAAGAAAGCTATATTTATAATCTAAAATATTATTTTTTGATTTTGAATTTGAATCACTTTTTTCCAAATCAACATATGTAAAAAAGTTTTGAATAGCATTTGTTCGATTCTGAGAAAATTTCATGCTGTCAACGGCATCGCGTATATTAACTTCTTTATAATATAAATTTAAATCTGATGGAAGTTGATACAAATCAATAATATATAATTTTGGATTTTGATATTTTCTTGACTCTTCAATCATGTTTTTTGTTAACATAAAAGGCTGACCAACAGATGATAATAAACCAGTTGTATAACCATATAAATGAAAAGCAAGTGATGAATTAAAATGAGCAAATACATTACTGCCACCAATATATACTACATCTAATGAATTTTTTGGTTCTTCATAAAACTGGGTTATTGAGTTCTTTTCTAGCCATAATACTTGAACAATGTAATAAAATATTATAATAAGTATAAAAATAAAAATACTAGATTTTATAATTTTTTTCATGATAATTACTAATTCCTTTCTATTCGCTCAAGGTATACATAGTGAGAAGATATTTATTTTCAAATTAAGCTCCTACTTACTAAATTCATCTAGCAATTCATCAAAATTTTTATTTGTATTAGTTTTAAAATCTTTTTTTAATCTTTCGTATTCTTCTTCCCATGA
The DNA here is from genome assembly GCA_947628465.1 of uncultured Clostridia bacterium. The sequence continues at coordinate 25,527 of CANQZZ010000002.1, read as the reverse complement.
TTGATATTTTTTATCTTTTCGATGATCTTTTAAATCATAATGGTCATGTAAATATTTTGCAAAATAAAGGGTATGTTTTGTTGCACCATAAACATTAAGATGATGAGCATTATACATATCTGTTGAAAAATCAATGTCTAGCTCTGGAACTGTATTGAAATTTAATATAGGCATATTGTAATCTTGAACAATTTCTATAATTTCATTTATTTTTCTCATTGTTACATCATCAAAATTACTATTAGGAATGATAAACAATACATTTAACTTATTTTGTTTTACGTAGTTAATTAAATCTAAAAGTATTTCTTTATGAAGAGGATCTAATTCTGAAGTTTCTGAGACCCATTCATGCTTTTCTTGAGGGACTGTTTTTAAAGTTCCGCCACCACAACGATAACCCTTATATAAAGTTAAATTTCCTAAAAAATTTAATGATGTTATCGATTTCCAACTATTGTGATAAGTTAAAAAACTGAAGTAAAAATTAACATTTTGGTCTTTTTTCACATTTAAATAGTTTAATCCCGCATTGATTGTATCTATTCTATTTTTAGAAAACTTCATATGATCCGTAACAAACCTAATATTTTCTTCATAAAATAGTGTTTTATCTGTTGCAATATGGCGTAGTTCAATAATGTATAAATCAGGATTCTGATTTTTTCTCACTTCTTCTATTAAATATTTTGTAAGAACAGAAGGTTGACCAGGTGTTGCAATCATTCCTGTTGTATAACCATACAAATTATATGCTAAAGTAGAATTAAATGAAGTGTATACATTACTACCACCAAAATAAGCAATATCAAGGGAATTTTTTGGTTCATCATAAAAATAAGACATAGGATTTTTTTCATGCCATAAGACTTGAAATAGTTTAATCCAAAGGAAGCAAAAGATTATAACGAATACTGTACATTTTATAAATTTTTTCATTCTAATACCATAAACGACTCATAGAATATTGTAAAGTTTCTATAGTAACTTTTTATAAACAAATATTCATTTAAAATCTTTCCTTTCTTAAAAATTCCTATAAATAAAGTCTGCGGGGTCATAACCTACACCATAACATCCAAATATTATAATAGCAAATATCAAAACATATAGCATTCCCCATCTAAATATTATATTTTGCTTAAATAATTTTTCTCTAACACTGCCAGTACGTGATAATTTATCTACAACAAATAAAATTATTAATGAAATAATTAATACTCTAAAATCATATATATCTAGCCCAGCAGTAAATATAGATTTATTATCTAGTAGTACCCAAGGATTCCATACAAACATATTTTTAATAATTTCTATAGCATTTCCTACGCTAGAAGCCCTAAAGAAAATCATTGTAAATGAGAACAAAAGATATGTTCTTATAATTTGATATAATTTATAACTAAAAACATCTTTTTTAATTCCTAATTTATTATTTATCTTATTAGAAAGTGGTTCTAACGTATCTTCTAAAAACATAATTAAAAATTGTAATAAACCTGTACCTATAATAAAAGTATAAGCGCCTCCATGCCATGCACCTATTATTATCCACATTATTAGCATTGATAAATATAGAGATATTTTTTTAGCAACTTTTTTACTAAATACCTTTTTAGATTTATTAGTTAAATTTTGCATATCATTAGATTTAAGTAGTGGATAAAAAATGTAATCTCTAAGCCAAGCACCTAAAGTAATGTGCCAATTTCTCCAAAATTCTGTAAGGGTTTTAGAGAAAAATGGAGCAGTAAAGTTTTCTGGCAAATGAATTCCGATTATTTCTGATATTCCCATAATTATATCAATTGAACCTGAAAAGTTTGTATATAACTGTAATGGAAAAAATAGTACAGCAACTACCGTGTAAAAGCCAGTATATGTGGCTAAATCGCCATATACTGTATCTACAAACATACCAAGTCTTTGTGAAATTACTAATACTTTAAAAACACCCCAAATAGTTCTAATTAATCCTCTACACATAGAATCATAATTAAATTTATGCTTTCCGTATAAGTCTTTTTCTATATTGTTGTATCTAATAAAAGGTCCTGAGGTAAGAATTGGGAAGTAAGACATAAATAAGGCACATTTAAAGATATTTTTTTGTGGATTACATGCTCCACGATATATGTCTACTAAATAACTAATCATAATTAAAGAATAATAACTAATTCCTACTAAAGAATTAAAATATAATAAATCTAACTGAAAATCAATATGAAATAATTTTAATATATGATTAATAGTTATTGAAAATAAATTGGTATATTTTAAACAAATTAATTGCCCTAAAATTATTGATATACCTATAATTAAAAATATTTTCGATTTTGTAGTATTATCATGATATTTATCTATTAATATACCAAAAATATATGAAACTAATAAAACTAATAAAGCTTGTATAACTGTTGATACGCTTAGGTTATTCCAAAATAGGAATATGATACTTGATATAAGTAAAATAAACCATTGAAATTTTTTTGGAGCTATGAAATATATACCTAGCGTAATTATACAAAACGCTAAAAAAACTAATGATGTTAAATTCATTTAATTCACCCACTCTTGTTATTTCTTACATTCTAGATTTTATAATATCGACCATTTCTCCAACATTTTTCATTGTTGTTACTTCATTCATGTTAAATTTTATACCAAATTCCTGCTCAACTGCTACAACTAAATTAATATGTTCTAAGCTGTCCCAGTCTTCTATATCTTTAGATGTAGTTTCTGGTTTTACAACAATACTTTCATCATCAAATACATCTCTAAAAACATTATTTAATCTTTCATAAATTTCTTCATTTTCCATTATTCATGCACCTCTATAACATTATTTTTATTAGTATATCCTTTTGATATATCTAATTTATATATTTTATTACCTTGACTATCACAAGAAATTTCTTCAAATCCTTGTAAGTCATAAAAATTATTAACCATTTTATTTTTAAAGGTTGGATAATAATATCCATATATAGTTTTAATATTTTTTTCTTGAGCTTTTTTTACTAATTCATCCATCATTGCAAATTCCATATTTCTTTTCAAAACTCTACAACTCATTATCCATAAATCAATATGTAATTCATCTTTATTTTTTATATTTCCTATTACAACTGTTATAACTCCATTGTCCCCAAAAATATCTTCTAATTTTCCATATAATTTTATATAATTATCATCTTCATCAACTTCTTCAATGTCTGCCAATGAATATCTCTTAGTTGTTAAATTAAATTGATTACTTTTATTACTTAATTGAGAAATTCTTTCTAAATATATTGGTTTAAATGGTGATATTTCAGCTTTCATTTTTAATGAAAGTAAATAATCTTCATAATTATCAAATGTTGCCATCATTTGACTTCTTTTAGCATTATCTTTATACAATTCACTTTTCTTTAAATCCTCATTAGAGAAATTAGTAACTTCAAAATATCCATTATGGTCAATTGTTTTAATGTAATTTTCAGGTACATCTATTTCTGGAGTAGCAATTCCTTCAACATAGCTTGTTACAATTTGTCGTTCTGCAGGATTATCATCTACAAAAACAAAACTATCTGCGCCTAAATTTAATTCTTCGGCAATATCTTTTATATTTAAATTTTTTGGATTCCAATTTGCTTTAATTATAATAAAATCATCAGGTTTTAATGTTCCTGCAGGATGATTAAGTCCTGCGATTGCATTTTCATATTCATTTTTAGAATTTACATTTAAAATAACACCCAAAGACTTATGCTCTTTTAAGTAATTTTGAAATTCAGAATAAACTTGTCCACTAGGAACTTCTGGCCCAACAGCTAGGTTTTCTACTCCATCATCTCCAACTATTCCACCCCATAAAGTATTATCTAAATCTAGAACAAAAGCTTTTTTATTCTTTCCGTATATAGACTTTATAATGTTAGCGATATTAAATGATAAATAAGGTATTGCTGGAACTTCCATTGCATATTTATACATATGCCAGTAAAATTGATTTGACCATTTATCTAATCCATAACATGATGATACATAATTAATATCATTTATAAAAAAGTTTTTTGTGCTACTTGCGTAATCATAAAACTTTTGATTTAATCTCGTAATAAAATTTGTTTTTCCATGGATATCACTTGCATCCTTATTACCTAACAATCTATAATATGGATATTCAAAATTATTTTGAATAACTGTAGCATTAAATTTAGAAAAAAGCTTATCCCACATTTTTTTGAATTTTGCATATTCACTACCGAAGCATTTCATTTATAGTTTTATCATCATCGTACATTGTAGGAAATTGCATAATATTTCTATTAGTAGTGTGAATGTAAATAATATCAGGGTTAAAATTATCTAGTTCTTCGTTTCCAAAAATAGCATCTTCATAAAACTTGTTATATTCAGATTCATAAAAATTAGGTTTTATTCCATTGTTTAATAAAAATATTTCTAACATATTTTTAATTTCACTAGTTGTAGAGCCACCTAAAATAGCAATATTTTTTTCAAGTAAGTTGGGATTTAATAATAATTGCTTTTTTATCTTTTTCTTATTTTTGATTAAATAATTAACATCAAAAGGATATTCTAATTCTTTCATTTTATCACTCCAAATTTTATAGTGTTAAATAGCAGAATATATTACAAAGGATTATAAAACAAAATGATTATATTATAAGCTACATAAATTGTCAATTTATTTTAAAATAAATTAAAAAATGTTCGGTTTTATGGTTTATAATAAGTATAATATAATTTGATAGACAGCTAATAAAAGAAAAAAATAATTATGGTTGCAATAAAAGCATATTAATGTTAAAATAAATGTAGATTTATGTAAGGATTTGAGATATGAAAAAATTACGAACCAAAATTTTAAGAATATTTATTTGCATTGGAAAGTGTTTCCTTAATATAATTTATTTTTTTGTAAAAATAAATCCGGTTAGAAATAAAGTTGTAATGTTAAGTAGACAGTCTAATACACCAAGCTTAGATTTCTTGTTTATAGAAAAAGAAATATTAAAAAGAAGTAATAATGTAGAAGTTAAAATTCTATGCAAAGTTATAAAAAAGGATATTGGAGAAAGAATTAAATATTGTTTCTACATTTTTAAATGTATGTATCATATAGCAACATCAAAAGTTTGTATATTAGATGGATATTCAATACCAATTAGTATATTAAAACATAAAAAAGATTTGCAAGTAATCCAAATTTGGCATGCATCAGGAGCAATAAAAAAATTTGGATATCAGTCTTTAGGGAAAAAGGAAGGAAGAGGAACTGAGATTGCAAAAATAATGAATATGCATAAGAATTATTCTTATGTGATGGCACCAAGCAATACTATGGCGAAATTTTATGAAGAAGCATTTAATGTAGATTCAAATAAGATTTTTATAAACGGACTACCAAGATTGGATTATATAATAGATGCTAATTTAGGAAATGAAAAAATAGAAGAGTTTTATGGACAATATCCTGAATACAAAAACAAAAAAACAATTTTATATGTACCTACTTTTAGGAAAGATACGGATAGTAGAGAAAATATAGAAATGTTAATAAATGCAGTAAATCATTCAAAATATAATTTAATTATAAAATCACATCCTTTAGATAAAAGTCTAGAATATAGTGATTATATGGTAAGTAAAAAATATAGCACTTTTGATTTATTAAAAATAGCTGATTATATTATAACAGACTATTCTGCAGTTGCATTTGAAGCAAGTTTATTGGACAAACCACTATATTTTTATGTATATGATATAAATAGATATCAAGAAACAAGGGGTTTGAATATAGATTTATTTAAAGAGATGAATAATTCTACTAGTACAAATATAAATGAAATAATTAAATCAATAGAGAACGATAATTACGATTATGATGAATTAGAAACGTTTAAAAATAAATATATAGAAAATTTAGATAATAATAATACAAAAAGGATTATAAAATTTATATTTAAATATTTGGACAAGGGTGTAGAAAATGAACAAAATAAAAACAATATTGATGAACATAGCAAAGAAAAACTTGGTAGTTAGAAAAATACTTAGAAAATGTTTATATTTATGTAGATATATAAGATATAAAATAAGAGGGATAGGTCAAAAAGTTGATAATAAAATGATTTTATTTAGCTCTTTTAATGGTAAATATTATTCAGATAGCCCTAAGGCAATATATAAATATATGAAAGATAATAATGAATACAAAGATTATAAATTCATTTGGACATTCAAGGAACCAGATAAATATAAATACTTAGAAAAAAACAATAATACAAAAGTTATAAAACAAGGAACAAGTAAACATGAAAAATATTTATCAAAAGCTAAATATTGGATTTTGAATTATAGAGCTGCGGACCATCAATACCCAAAGAAGAAACAAGTTTTTTTGCAATGTTGGCATGGAACACCACTAAAAAGATTAGGATATGATTTAGATAAAACTGATAATGCACTAAATACATTAAAGGAATTACGTGGTAAATATAAAACAGATGCAAAAAAATTTGAATATATGTTATCACCTTCTAAATTTGCAACGGAAAAATTTATTTCAGCGTTTAACTTAAAAAAATTAGGAAAAGAAAAGTGTATTATTGAAGAGGGATACCCAAGAAATGATTTTTTATATAACTATAGTAAAATAGATGTAGAAAGAATAAAACAAAAATTAAATATAAATGATATTAATAAAAGAATAATATTGTATGCTCCAACATGGCGAGATAATCAACATCAATCTGGAATTGGATACACATACAAAACAGAAGTCGATTTTGATAAATTAAAGAAAGAATTAGGGCAAGATTATATAATATTATTTAGAGCACATTATTTTGTATCTAATACATTTAATTTCGAAAAATATAAAGGATTTATATATGATGTTTCTAAAGTAGATGATATTAATGAGTTATATATTATATCAGATATTTTAATAACGGATTATTCTAGTGTGTTTTTTGATTTTGCAAACTTGAAAAGACCAATTATTTACTATATGTATGATTTCAATCAGTATAAAAACGAGATGAGAGGATTTTATATTGATTTAAATGAATTACCAGGGAATATTGTAAAAACAGAGGAAGATTTAATAGAAGAAATAAAAAATGTAGATAATAATTTTAAATATAATGATAAATACAGAGATTTTAACAATAAATACAATTATTTAGATGACGGAAATGCAAGTAAAAGAGTAGTAAGAAAGGTTATATAAGATGAAATATAATAAAACAAGCATAACTGATGCTAATAGTGATACTGAATTAATTCGAAAAGAAAGAAATTATTGGTTAGATAATACAAAATTTTTTTTAATAGTTTTAGTAGTTATTGGACATTTTATAGGTAATTTTAGACAATACAAGATGGTTAACTATATATACTCTTTTATTTTTATATTCCATATGCCATTATTTATTTTTATTACAGGTTTCTTCTCAAAAAATATTGTGACTAAAAACAAAAGTAAAATATTAAATTATATTGTGTTATATTTAATTATGCAAAGTATTGAACTTATAATTACAAAATCAAAATTTACTATAATGAAACCAGCTTATACTCTTTGGTATATACAATCGATTATCATTTATAATTTATTATTACCTATAATTCATAAAATGAAACCAGTATACGCATGTGTTTTGGCTGTTATTATAGGATTAATAATTGGATTTGATAATAATGCTAATACTATAGCAAGTTTATCGAGAACATTTGTAATGCTACCATTTTTCGTGGTAGGATATTTTACGAGCGAAAATATTCTTAATAAGTTAAAAAATAAAAGGAATATACTTATTGCCATAATATTTTTAGTATTATTGGCAATAAGTATACCGTATATTATAGGAAAACCAATAAAAATGCCAAGAAATTTATTATTAGCAAAAACATCATATTCAAATATGAAACTAGGTAATATAGGTATATTATATAGGGCATTTTGGTATATACTTGCAACAACTACTTCTTTGTCAATATTATTAATAATTCCAAAAGGAAAGTTACCAGTGATTTCTAAATTTGGGACAAGAACATTGCAAGTTTATTGTTTGCATAGTATAATATGTTTGTTAATTAAAAAAACAGAATTGTATAAGGGAATAGATACAAGATTAGAATTAATTTGCTTAGGAATAGTTGCAATAGTGACTACAATAATTCTTTCATTAAAAATATTCTCATATCCGTTTAATTTTATAATGAGTAGAAAATTTAAAATAATTAATAAAGAAGAAATAGATGAAAGTAAAGTATAGAAAGTTTATAAATTTATTAAATAGAGTAGCAGAAAAGGTTATAAAGGAAGAGGAGTCGATTTGAAATGAATATAGCTGTAATATTTGCTGGAGGAATAGGAAGCAGAATGAAATCGAAAGGAACCCCAAAACAATTTTTAGAAGTTCATAGAAAGCCTATTTTAATATATACATTAGAAAAATTTGAAAGTAATGAGAACATAGATGCAATAGTTATTGCGTGTGTTAAAAATTGGATAGATTACTGCCAAAAAATAATTAATAAGTTTGATATTACAAAAGTAAAAAAAATTGTACCAGGAGGAAGTAATGGGCAAGAATCAATATATAATGGATTAAAGGCAGCGGAAGAAATATCAGAAAATGATGATGATATTGTATTAATACATGATGGTGTAAGGCCATTAATTGATGATGAATTAATAAATAATAATATTAAATGTGTAAAAAAATATGGATCAGCAATTACATGTGTAGAGTCGAAAGAAACTGTAGTGTTAGTCGATAACGAAAATAGAATAAAAACAAATACTAATAGAGATATGACAAAAATTGCAAGGGCACCTCAAAGTTTTTATTTATCAGAAATACTAAAAGTTCATAACAAAGCTATCAAAGATGGAAATACAAATGTAATAGATTCATGTACTTTAATGAAAATGTATAACAAACAGTTATATACAGTTATGGGTAAAAGCCAAAATATAAAAATTACCACTCCAGACGATTATTATATTTTTAAAGCTATATTAGAGGCAAAAGAAAATTCTGAGATTTTTGCGTAGATAAAGAAGGAGAAAAAGTAAAAATGAATTATTATAGTAAAATTATACAAGAAGATTTAGAGAATTTAATAAATGAAAATATAGATTTTAATGTTTTCAAAAATAAGAGATTTTTAGTTACAGGTGCTAATGGAATGATAGCAACATATTTTATATACTTTCTTATGTACTTAAATGATAAAAAAAATATGCATATAAAAATTTATGCATTATCGCGAAATGAAAACAAATTAAAATCAAGATTTCTATTTGATAATTCTAGGAATGATATTATCCCTATAATTCAAGATGTATGTGAAGAAATTAATATTAAGGATAATATTGATTATATAATGCATATGGCAAGTTTAGCAAATCCTACTACAATAATAAAAGATCCGATAGGAATAATAAAGGCAAATTTGATTGGTACATTTAATATTTTAAATCTTGCAAGAAATAATAATTCAGAAGTTATTTTTACTTCTACTAGAGAGATATATGGCAAAATGCCAGAAAACATAGAATTTATTAAAGAAACTGATATGGGCTCGTTAAATTGTTTTGACGGAAGGGCTTGCTATCCAGAAAGTAAAAGAATGGCAGAAACAATTTTAGTAAATTATTATTTACAATACGGTGTAAAATTTAAGAATTTAAGAATTGCCCATTCATATGGACCTGGTATGAATATAAATAATGATGGAAGAATAATGTCTGATTTAATATCAAATTTAGTAAATAAAAAAGATATTATATTAAAAAGTACAGGAGAAGCGAAAAGAGCTTTTTGTTATGTAGCAGATGCAATTTCTGCAATACTATATATTATGATTAATGGAAATGTAAGTGAGTCATATAATATCGCCAATGAAACAGAAGAAATAAAAATAAAAGACTTAGCAAACCTAATGACTAAATTGTATAGTGAGTATAATATTAATGTAAAATATGCAATTAACGAAAACCCAAATGCTTATACTAATTTTAAGAGGGTAGGATTAGATACAACTAAGCTACAAAATTTAGGATGGAAACCAAAAGTTATGTTAAAAGATGGTATTCAAAGAACAGTAGAGAGCTTTTTAAAATAGAGTGGAGGTAAATGATGCAATATAAAAATGCAAAAATCGTTATAGTAATAGTATCAACTACAGACGATATAAAGAATATAAAATTAAGTATTGATAATTTAAAGGAAAAAGGTTGTTTTGAAGATGAATATTTAGTTGCAATAAATAAGGAAGATAATAAAGAAGTAAAAGAATTTTGCAATAAAAATAATATTAAATATTATGAGTATGAGAATATAGAAAATATATATTATAAACTTCCAAAGACATTAGAATTTGATTATATATCTTTTATTAATAGTGGCGATATGTATGATAATAACTTTAAAAGATATATAGACAGCGAATATATAGATAGCAGTTTGGATAATATTCTTATATGCCCTATAATATATAATGATATAGAATATGTACTAAACGAAACTATAGCTAAAAAAATCGATGTAGATATAGAAAAAAATCCAGAAAAAATATGGGTACATCTTAACTCTGTATTTATGAATAAAAAAATAATAGATAAATTGGAAAGTCCAAAAAGAGATGACTTAAAATATTATATAGATGTTAATTTTTTGATAAAATTAATAACTTTAAACGGGGGATACAAAGTTATTAATGATGTTAAATTAATATCATATAATAAATTAGAAAATTCTATAGAAAGCAATATAGAAGAATATGATATTTTATGGTATAAAAATGTATTTAATAATGTAGAGGATATATCAGATTTTTGCAAAAAAAAATCTGAAGGTACTTTAAAATTTGAACAATTTACTTATATGTATATGATAAAAAATATTATTAATAGAAATGTAAATACGAAAAATAAACATATTTTAAGCAAACAAGATTTAGATAATTTTTATAAAAACGTAAAAAATGTTTTGCAAGAAATTGATGATGAAGTAATAATGAAGACTAGAGGAAATAAATTAGTAAATTTTTATCTATTAAGGTTAAAATATGATTTACTAAATAAAGACATAGAATATAGAGAATTTTTAAGCAAAATACATGTAGTAAATAATAATATGATGATATTTAATGCGTCTAATACAAAAATAAAAATACTTTTAATGGATTATATAGATGGACAATTAAATATTATAGCAATGTATCCATTTCCTTATGACGAGAAGAAATTGAAGATTTACGCAAAGTATTTAGATAAAAAAATATATGTAACAAAAAATAACTTATATTCAGATTACAAAGCTTTTGGAGAGAAATTATACGATAATTATGTATTTGAGGTAAAAATACCATTAGAAGTTAATTCTCAAAAGCAATATATAAAATTTTTCTTAGAAAGTGATAAAAGTACTGTTGGATTAGATGTTAATTTTAGCAAACCGTTATCAAAATTATCAAGATTAAAATATGCATATTGGAATTGTGGAGAATTTACTCTAAATTATAGAAAAAAAGGTATTCAGGTTATAAAAAATAATAAAATTAGACATTTGAAAAGAGAACTTATATATATAATTAGTTTATTAAACAGTAAAAATATAAATAGAGTTAAATCTGGATTTTTAAGAATGATATATGATGTTACTAAACCGGTCTATAGAAAAAAAATATGGCTATTTGAGGATAAAATTTATAAAGCCGGGGACAATGGCGAATATATGTATACATATGCTTCTAAACAAAAAGATGGAATTAAAAAATATTATGTTTTAGAAAAAGATTCTCTAGATGCTAGGAGATTTAAAAAAGAACATAAGAAATTCATTGCATATGGGACATTAAGGCATAAATTAATATTTTTAAATAGTAGTGTAGTTTTTGCTACACATAATAATGTTACAAAGCACCATTCGTTTGATGAAACAATAGAAAAATATTTTCGTGACTTATTTAAAAGTACTAATGTCTGCATTCAACATGGTTTAACTGTTCAATATATTCCTCATTTAACAAATCGTATTAATGATAACTTGAAAAAGTTTTTCTTGGCTAGCCCTATTGAAATGGTTAACATGAAAACGAGTGATTATGCTTATGGAGGTCATGAAGATGTTTTGACTATTACTGGTAGTCCTAGATATGATGGGTTAATTAATCATGATAAAAAGCAGATTTTAATAACTCCAACATGGCGTATTTATTTGGCAGAACCTGTTATTAAAATGGGAGAAGCTAGAAATCGCAATAATGATTTTAAACAATCAGATTATTTCAAAATTTATAATGATTTTATTAATAATAAAAAATTAATAGAAGTTGCTAAAAAAGCAGGGTATAAATTAATTTATCTTCTTCATCCTTGTACTAGTCCACAAATTGATGATTTTGATAAAAATGATTCTGTTGAATTAATTGCAGCAACAGATGACTTAAATTATGAAAAAATACTTACAGAATCTAGTTTGATGGTAACAGATTATTCAGGTGTTCAATTCGATTTTGCATATATGTATAAACCAATAATCTATTTTCAGCCAGATAAATTACCACCATCTTATGATGAGGGAGAATATAAATATGAAACAATGGCTTTAGGCGAAATAGTAAAAACGAATGAAAAATTAGTAGATTTATTATGCGATTATATAAAAAATGAATGCAGAATAAAAGATGAATATAAGAAGAGAATTGATAAGTTCTTTAAATATCATGACTACAATAATTGCAAAAGAATATACGAAGAAATAAAAAATACAATAGGGGGAAGAAACAATGAATAAGCTAATGGAGAGGGATAACCTTGGCGATTTAAAAGATGAAAAAGGTAGATATTATTATTTTGATAATCTAAAATTTGTATTAATTTTCTTTGTAGTATTGGGGCATTTTTTAGATCCTATTACAAAAACATCTAATTATGCAAGATGTATATGGCTATTTATATCTTTTTTTCATATGCCGTTATTTATATATTTGTCTGGATATTTTGCTAAAAATTCTATTAAAAAAAGGAATATAAATAGGCCGATTATATTCTTTTTCCTATATATAATATTATGCTTTTGTATATACATAACGGGTAAATTTATATATAATAAAAAAGCAGCTCTTTCACTTTTTACAGTGAAAGGCATTCCATGGTATCTTTTAGCAATGAGTATATGGTATTTGTTCTCAATGAAAACAGATAGATGCAATAAAAAGATACTAATGATATTTACTATTATTATTGCATTAATAATAGGTTATGACAAAAATTTTGGCGATTTTTTTGCTCTTTCTAGAATAATAGTATTTTATCCTTTTTTCTTATTAGGAACTATAACAGAAGAAGACAAAATTATGAAATATATCAATAATAATAAAATAAAGATAGTATCTGTAATATTGTTAATTATTATTTGTATTTGCTTTTGCTTTTTTATAAATAAAATATATTTTATTAGACCACTTACTACTGCTAGAAATTCATATTTTTCATTAAACAATGAATATTTGGGGGAACATACTGAAAAATATGGAATATTATTTAGAGCCATGTGGTATATAATAAGTTCTATTCTTAGCGGATTAATCATGGTACTTATACCAAAAAGAAAAAATATATTTAGCAAGTTTGGACAAAGAACGTTAGCGGTATATTTTTTACATGCAATTGTTTTGGAAATATGGAGTTATCAAAATATAAAATTGCATGTTTATCAGTATATAATAATTTCTGTAATTGTAACTATTATTTTATCGTTAAAAGTATTTTCAATACCATTTGAAAAAATGATGAAATTAAAATTAGTTGATAAAAATGTTAAAATAGATTGAGGATTAAAACGATTAATATGTTAAAAACATATAGAGGATATTAAAAGATGAATGTAATTAATTTAAAATTAAAAAGCTTATTTAAAAGAAATGAATTAATTTTAGCTGGATTTATTTATATAAAAAATAAAGATGGTAATATAAACAAAAACAATTTAAAACTTCAATTAAATGAAAAATTATATAATATAAAATTTATATTATATACCAATTTATATATTATAAAAATACCTATAAAAGATTTAATACTTGGTGAGATACATAACAAACCATTTTTTATTTACCAATATGAAGATGGGACAATAGGGAAATGGTCATTAAGATATTCAATATTAGGAAGAAAAAAAAGATATTTAAGCGGTAAAGTAAAAATTATTAAAGATAAAAATACAAGTATTTATGTTAGGCAATCAGCAAAAAACAGATTAATTATAACAGTTAGAGAAATAAATAAAACAGATTATTTTAAAGAACAATTAAAAATAAATTTAGCATATATACTTTCTAAATTTGTACTAAAAACTAAAATTGTAATGTATGAAAAACATGCTGAAAAGTATGAAGAAAGTGCATCAATAGTATATGAAACTTTAATAAACCAAGGGTATAAAAATGTTTATTATATTTTAAATAAAGATAATGAAAAGATAAAAAAATTAGATAACAAATATAAAAAAAATATAATATATAAAAATTCATTTAAGCATTATTTATTATTTTTTTCTGCAAAAGCATTTATAGGAACAGAATCGCCAGGCCATGCTATTGATTTGAGAATTGCAAATAAACATGCAGCACAGAGAATATATAATGATAAGTTTAAATATGTGTTTTTACAACATGGTGTAATGTATATGGTATCATTAGATTCTAAAGGTAGGAGCTTTTTTAGAAAAGATGGAGGTATGCCCTATAATAGTAAAATAGTTGTATCATCTGAATTAGAGGCAAACCATTTTATAGATTTAGCTGGATTTAAAAAAACTGATTTATATATTACAGGATTACCAAAATACGATAAAAATAAATATTCTGATAAATCAGATAAAATAGCTGTTATGCTTACTTGGAGACCTTGGGAATATAACATACTTAGAAATGATATTTATAGTTCACCTTATTATAATACGTTAAGAAAGATTATAGATTCTATACCTGATAGTATAAAAGAAAAGGTTGTTTTAATGCCACATCCGCTAACATTAGAATCGTTAAAGAATTCAGAATTATCGAGATATATATTAGATGATTTTGAATACGATAAAGTTCTAGAACATACAAAAGTCTTAATCACAGACTATTCTTCAATAGCTTATGATGCATTTTATAGAGGAAGTAATGTAATATTTTATTGGGAAGAAAAAGATTTTTGTATGAATAAATATGGCGGACATTTAATGTTAAATGAAGACAATATATTTGGGACAATATGTTATAATGTAGATGAGTTATCAAAAGTAATAGAAGTAGAATATAAAAATAGGCAGCAACAAAAATATATATCAAAATATAGAAAAATTGTAGAATTTCATGACAACAAAAATACAGAGAGGTTGATAAAATTACTAAAACAAGATAAAATTATATAATATAAGAAAGGAATTTAATATGAAAAGAGTACTAACTTATGGGACATTTGATTTATTACATTATGGACATATAAGATTATTAAAAAGGGCAAAGGAACTTGGAGATTATCTTATTGTTGCTTTATCTACAGATGAATTTAATGAGGTAAAAGGAAAAAAAGCTTATCACAATTATGAAACTAGAAAAAAAATGCTTGAAGCTATAAGATATGTGGATTTAGTTATACCAGAAAATAACTGGGAGCAAAAAATAGAAGATGTTAAAGAATATAAAGTAGATATAACAGTTATGCGGAGGAGATTGGGCAGGAAGTGATAAATTTGAATATTTAAGAGACTATTGTGAGTTAGTATATTTAGATAGAACAGAAGGAATATCTACTACTAAAATAAAAAAAGATTTGGGATTACAAGAACCTATAAATGGAGTAAACCAAATACCAAAAGTAAATAATAATAAATAAAGGAGAAAAAATTGAAGATATTAAAAGAAATCATAAATGATCACATAAAATATAAAAAACAAATATTTAAACTTGCAAAAGCAGATTTGACTAAAACTTATAGAGGATCAGCTTTAGGATGGTCTTGGGCAATTATCAAGCCAGTTGTTACAATATTTGTATATTGGTTTGCTTTTTCTATAGGATTAAGAGCGGGTAAGGATGTAAATGGTTATCCATTTTTCTTATGGCTTATTGCAGGTATTGTACCATGGTTCTACATGGGTGATATGATAACAGGAGGTCCAAATTGTATTAGAAAATATAATTATTTAGTAACAAAAATGAAGTTTCCTGTCTCTACAATTCCAACTTTTGTAAGCATATCAAACATGATAATTAATGTTATATTGTTAGCAATTGTTATATTAATTTTTTGCTTATTTGGACATACACCAGATATATACATATTGCAATTACCATTTTATTTAATTTTATCATTTATATTTTTTACATTATGGGCATTATTTTCATCATTTATTGGAGCTATAAGTAAAGATTTTGTAAATTTTGTTAAATCATTTATAACAGCAGTATTTTGGCTATCAGGGATTTTATGGAATGCAGATAAAATAGCAATACCATGGCTTAAAAAATTTTTGAATTTAAATCCAGTTACATTTTTAGTGAATGGATTTAGAAATTGTTTAATAAATAAAGTATGGTTTTGGCAACAACCAAAAAGGTTGCTATACTTTTGCATAATTACATTTATACTTTTTATATTAGCACTATGGTCATATAAGAAGTTAAGAAAAGACATCGCAGATGTGTTATAAGTTAAATAATGAGAGGTATAGATAAATGGATGAAAATGTAATAGAATTTAAAAAAGTGTCAAAAATATATAAATTATATAAAAATGATAAAAAACGATTTCTTGCAATATTTTTTAAGGGAATACCATACAAAGAAAAAAAAGCAGTAAATAATGTGTCATTTAGTGTTAAAAGAGGAGAATCAGTAGCTATATTTGGAAAAAACGGAGCAGGAAAATCAACAATATTAAAAATGATAACAGAAGTTGCTTTTCCAACAATTGGCGAAATTAATGTAAATGGAAGGGTAAGCGCATTATTAGAATTAACATCAGGATTTGATCCGGAATTTACGGGAAGAGAAAATATTTATTTAAAAGGAAGAATATTGGGATTAAAAGAAAAAGAAATAAGCCAATTAGAACCAGCTATTGTAAAATTTGCCGAACTTGAAGAGTATATAGATCAACCAGTAAGAACTTACTCAAGCGGTATGAAAGCAAGGCTTGGCTTTTCTGTTAGTGTAAATATAGAGCCAGAAATTCTGATTGTTGATGAAGCTTTAAGTGTTGGAGATGAAGAATTTAAAAAGAAATGTACAAGAAAAATAAATGAAATTATTGAAAAAGACAGTGTAACATTATTATTTGTAACACACTCAACAGCAGTAGCAAAAGAATTTTGCAAACGTGGAATTGTTATGAAAAAAGGTAAAATAGTATGTGATACAGATATAGATGAAGCAATTAGAATATATAATGAAAGCATAAAATGAACAAAGTAAAATAACAATAATGATGGAAATGTAAACCTAGTATAGATATGAAAAAGAGAAATAAGAATATAGGCATTTATTAAGTGCCTATATTTTTTTGGAAACCAACCATTAAATTATAACATTATTACGCTTTTTTTGACAATATTGTTGACAATAAATAGATAGATTATATATAATATATAATATTTATGTAATACTGATTATAGTAAACAAAAAATACAAATAATGGTGAGTATATGTGTAAATTAGGAAAAAATTTTTTAGTAGGTTATACAGGATTTGTTGGTTCAAATCTATTTGAACAGTTTACTTTTGACAAGGGATTTGATTCAAAAAATGTGCAAGAATCTTATAATCAAAAACCAAATATATTAGTTTATTCTGGAGTGCCTGCACAAAAATTTATAGCGAACAATAATCCAGATGCAGATTTCGAAGTTATAAAAGGAGCAATAAAAAACATTACAAAGATTAAACCTAAAAAAATAATTTTAATATCTACAATTGATGTTTACAGTAGTCCTGTAAATGTTGATGAAGATTCGGATATCCCTGAAAACCAAGAAGCGTATGGAAGAAATAGAAGATATTTAGAAAATTGGGTCCAAAATAATTTTGAAGATTATTTAATTGTGCGTTTGCCAGCACTATATGGAAAAAATTTAAAAAAGAATTTTATATATGACTTAATTCATTTTATACCAAGTTTATTAAAAGAAGAAAAATTTAAAGAATTAAGGTTATTAAATCCTAAATTAGAAAAATATTATACGAATCAAAATAATGGATTTTACAAATGCAAAGATTTAGACGAATCAAATAAAAAGCAGTTAAAAGAGATGTTTAAAGACCTAGGCTTTTCAGCATTGAATTTTACTGATAGCCGAGGTGCATTCCAATTCTATAATTTAAAATTTTTATGGAAACATATAGAAATAGCATTAAAAAACAATATAAAAATTTTAAATTTAGCTACGGAACCGATAACAATAAATGAGCTATATAAGTATATTTATAATGAAGAATTTACAAATATATTAGATTCAACAGTACCAAATTATAATTTTAAAACTAAACATTTTAAAATATATGATGGTAAAAATGGATATATTTTGAGCAAGGACTTTATTTTAGAAGATATAAAAGAATTTGTTTTAGCAAACACATCTGAAGAAAATAAACTATGCATTTCAAATATAGCATGGGAAGAAAAAAACAATGATGAAATGTATGAATTCTTAAAAGATAGAGGAATTAAGAATTTGGAAATAGCTCCAACTAAGTTAGTAGGTAATAATCCATATGACCATATAGATGAAGCAAAAAAGATAAAAGATAAAATAAAAGAAAAGTATGACATTAAAATAAGTTCTATGCAGTCTATATGGTATGGAAAAACAAAAAATATTTTTGAGAGTGAAAGCAGTAGAGCGGAATTATTAGAATATACAAAAAAGGCTATAGACTTTGCTTCAGCTATTGATTGTTCTAATATTGTGTTTGGAAATCCAAAGAATAGAAATATGAATAATTGCGATAAAAATTATGGTGAAGCAATACAGTTTTTTAGAGAATTAGGTAAATATGCAGAAACAAAAGGTGTAATCGTTGCAGTCGAACCAAATCCAACAATTTATGGAACTAATTTTTTGAATAATACTATAGATGCAATAGAATTTGTTAAAGAAGTTAATTCTAGTAATGTAAAAATAAATTGCGATTTAGGAACAATAATAGAAAATAAAGAAAGCCTAAGTGTTATTGATAATAATATAAAATATATTAATCATATTCATATTAGTGAGCCTAATTTGAAAATTATAAAAAAGAGAGAAATGCATAAAAAATTATTTAAAATATTAAAAAATAATGATTATAAAAATATAATTTCTATTGAAATGAAACAAAGCGATATTAACAGTACAAAAGATGTTATAGATTATGTGGAAAAAATATATGGGAGTATTTATGGGAAATAATGACGTAAAAAATTACGATAAAATAATTATAGGAGCAGGAATGTATGGTTTATATGCAGCTCTATACTGTGGTAAAAAAGGTGAAAATGTTATTGTGTTAGAAAAAGAAGATGCTGCATTTAAAAGAGCAACGTATATTAATCAAGCAAGAGTACATATGGGATATCACTATCCACGTTCATATTCAACTGCAATAAAATCAGCAAATTATTTTGAGAGATTCAATAAAGATTTTGATTTTTCAATACTTTCAGATTTTGAGCAAATATATGCGACTAGTTCTAATTTTTCATGGACAGATGCTAAACAATTTAAAAAATTCTGTAAAAATGCGAACATTAAATGTAATGAACTATCTCCAACTAAATATTTTAATGAAGGAATGTGTGATGGTTGTTTCTTAACTAGAGAATATACTTATGATGCTCATATATTAAGAGATTATTTTTTAAGTGAAATAAAGAAATATAAAAATATAACTTTAGAATTTAATGTTAATATTAAAAAAATTGAAGAAAAGGACAAAGCATATAAAATAATTTGTGATGACAAAGAATATGTTAGTAAATTTGTTTTAAATGCAACTTATGGTAGTGTAAATCAAATATTAAAAATGTTAAATCTAGAACAATTTAAAATTAAATATGAGTTATGTGAAATTATTTTATGTAATGTTTCAGAAGAATTTAAAAATGTTGGAATCACTGTTATGGATGGACCATTCTTTTCAATTATGCCATTTGGAAAGACTGGATATCATTCATTGACTTCGGTTACATTTACACCACATATGACATCATATGAAAGTTTACCAACTTTTCCATGTCAGGATAAAGCAAACAAATTAAAAAGTGGATATTGTACACCATGTAATTTAGGTAACTGTAACGAATGCCCAGCTAAGCCAGAAAGTGCATGGCCATACATGTCAAAATTAGCAAAAAAATATTTAAAAGAAGAGTTTGGATTTGAATATGTTAAATCATTATATTCAATGAAACCAATTTTACTAGCATCAGAAATTGATGATTCTAGGCCAACGGTTATAAAACAATTTACTACTAATCCTACTTTTATAAGCGTTTTATCTGGTAAAATAAATACAGTATATGATTTAGATGAGGTGTTAAAATGAAAGAAAAAAATTTTATATCTGCTGTAGTATATGTACATAACAATGAAAGTAATATAGAAAATTTTGTAAAACAATTATCAACCACACTTAATAGCAAGTTTTTAAAATATGAAATTATTTTTGTAAATGATGCTTCTACAGACAGTACGGTAGAAAAAATTAAAAAAAGTGTTGAAAAATTAAGTGATGCAAGCATTTCTATAATTAATATGAGTTTCTATCAAGGAAAAGAAATAGCAATGAATGCTGGAATAGATTTATCAATAGGTGATTTTGTATATCAATTTGATAATACATTAATAGATTATGATTTGGATATTATTATCCAAATTTATGAAAAATCACTACAAGGTTATGATATTGTTAATGCAATACCTAATGGAAAGAAGAGAAAATCTTCAGCATTATTTTATAAAGTTTTTAATAAAAATTCAAATTTTGCATATGAATTAGATACAGAAAGGTTTCAAATAATATCTCGTAGGGCAATAAATAGAATTTATTCATTAAATAAATCTGTTCCATATCGTAAGGCAATTCAAGCAAATAGTGGATTATCAATAGGATATGTAAAATATAATCCTACTACTAATAAAACAGAAAAGATAGATAAAAAAACAAGAAAAGAAAGAAGTAAAACAGCTATAAATTCTTTAATCTTGTTTACAGATATAAGTTATAAGATAACATTAATATTTTCAATAATTATGTTAGCATTTATTATATTAGTTGGCTTATATACAGTAGTTATCTTTTTCACAAATAATCCTGTAGAAGGATGGACTCCTACGATGTTATTTTTAGCTTCAGGATTTTTTGGAATCTTCTTGATTCTTACAATAATTATTAAATATCTTTCAATTACTTTAAATTTAATATTTAAAAATTCAGAATTTTTAGTTGAATCTATTGAAAAAATAAAATAAAATATAAAAATAGTTTGAAGTAAGAGGATAAATTTAAATAGAATGGAGAGTACTGAATGAAAGAAAATTTTATATTATACCTTGTAGTACCATGTTATAACGAGGGAGAAGTTTTAGAAATTACAACCAAAGCATTAAATGAAAAAATGCAAACTTTAATAAAAAGTAATGTTATTTCTGAAAAAAGCAAAGTATTATATGTTAATGATGGCTCTAAAGATAATACATGGGATTTAATAACTAAAATTCATAATGAAAATAATTTATTTTGTGGTATAAAATTATCTAGAAATAGAGGCACCCAAAATGCTTTATATGCTGGATTTATGGTTGCAAAAGAATATGCAGATGTAACAATTAGTGTAGAAGCGGACTTGCAAGATGATATTAACGTTATTGATAAAATGTTAGAAGAATATAAAAAGGGTGCAGAAATTGTATATGGCGTTAGAAGTTCGAGAAAAAAAGATACTTTTTTCAAAAAAATAACTGCCGGTTTCTTTTATAAATTTATGAATTTTATAGGAATAGAAATGGTTCCAAATCATTCTGAATGTAGACTAATGAGTAAAAAAGCCTTAGAAGGACTAGAACAGTTTAAAGAAACTAATTTATTTTTAAGAGGAATTATTCCTCAAATAGGATATAAAACTTCTATAGCATATTATGATAGAGGAGAAAGAGTTGCGGGTAAAACGAAGTTTTCGTTGAAGAAAATGATTAATTTTGCAATGGAAGGTATAGTATCATTTAGTATTGCACCACTTAGG
This sequence comes from uncultured Clostridia bacterium, assembly GCA_947628465.1. The sequence continues at coordinate 3,217 of CANQZZ010000002.1, read as the reverse complement.
TTAATTTCAACAGTAGGATTTTTAATGTTTTTAATTAGTTTTATTGTATTAATTTGTAATTTGATATTAAAAATAAATAACAATATTGTATCTGATTTATGCTTTATAATTACAACTATTTTTTTAGCAACAGGTATACAATTGTCAGCACTAGGTATTATAGGAGAATATATTGGAAAAATTAATTATGAAGTAAAGAAAAGACCAAGATATATTATTGAAGAGAAATTGTTATAGTATTTTCTCATGCAATGGAATTACTATTATATAAAAAGAGGGGATAATTATGGAAGAAAGTAAAAAGAAACAATCAATATTAAAAAGCAGTTTTGTTAGAAATTTAAGCGCTTATACTATAATATTTGGAATATTAATAGGTTTTATGATATTCATATTTTCTAATCTTGGAAAGAACTTTATTATGGAAGGTGATGGAGTTAAAATTCATATAAGCAATTTAGCATATTTTCGAGAATTACTCATTAAATTTATACGAACTGGAAAATTATCGACATTTACATGGTATATTGGAAATGGATTTGATGTATTCAGTAATTTTGCATACTTTATTTTTGGGGATTTCTTTTCTTATATAGCAATTTTAGGTCGTACAAAAGATATTGAAATAATGTATAATATTATAACTATTATTAGAATTTATTTTGTAGGTGTATCATTTCTATGTTATACGCGATACAGAAAGATGAATAATATACCATCTTTAATTGGAGCATTAATGTATACATTTTCTTGTTATATGTTATATGCAGCCATCAGGCATACATATTTTGTTAATGCTGTAATACTATTTCCACTTTTGATGATAGGAATAGAAAAGATTATTAAAGAAGATAAATGTATATTTTATACATCTATTATTGCAATTTCTTTTATTGTCAGTTTTTATTTTTCTTATATGATGGCTGTAGTAATTGCTATTTATGGAATTATTTTAGCGATTTATCATTATAAGAAATTTGGTGTGAAAAAAGTTATATTGGTATTATTAAAAACCTTATTATATAGTATTATTGGAATTATGATTTCAGGATTCATCTTAATTCCTACAGGAGTGTCTTATATAACTTCGCAAAGAGTTAGTGGTAATATAGCACATTCTTATCCAATTAAATATTATCGAAATCTTTTAATTAGTTTAATAAATTTAAAAAATGCTGGATTTTGGATGATCTTAGGAACACAATCTTTAATGTTTATAACGCTTCCTATGTTTATTTTAAAAAAGAGAAAAAAGAATTTTCCTTTGCTTTTGTTACTATTAGTATTATTGGCTCCAATTTTATCAGCTACAGTATCTTCTGCATTTGCTGGTTTTAATTTTCCTAATAATCGATGGTCCTATGTTTATTCATTTATTTTTGCATTTATAGCAACTATGTTCTTTAATGAAGACCATAGTTTGAGTAAAAAAGATTTAATAATTATTTCGGTTATTATGATAATATTTTTTGTTATAAATGCATTATTTAAAATGAGTTTAAATATTTATGCTGAAATTCAATTAGGAATGTTATTGTTATGGATATTATTGATAAATTCGAAAACTTATATACAAAAGAAGTTAAAAAAAATAAATTTATATAATGTCTGTTTGGTGGTTATGGTTTGCGCTCAAATTATTGTTTCGATGAAATATCTGTATGGAGTGGAGGGACTTTCTTATGCAAATAGTTTTACAAACTCTAACTCATTACAAGAATTAACAAATACGGTAAATAATACAGTACCAGATTTTGACCAAGCACTAACTTATATCAATAATAGAGATAAATCTTTTTACAAAATTAGTCGATATCCATATTATATTATGAATGTACCTTTATTGAAACATTTTAATACCGTAGGATATTATTATTCAATTGTGCCTACTGTTTATAGTGACATTAGTTCTGATTTAAAAAATAGTCAATATCATATTAATGGTGGAATAGGAGAATTTGATTATAGAACTAAAATAAGTACGCTTTTAGGAACCAAATATTTAATTAATTCTGGTTCTGGCATTGTTCCATATGGATATAGTAAAATAAAGGGTTATAAAGGAACCTCCACAATTTATCAAAACAATTATTCTTTGCCTTTTGGTGTACTTTATAATAATTATATTACAGAAGAAGAATATAATGATTTATCACCATTAGAAAAAGAAAGTAGTTTATTAAAAACCACAGTGTTAGATGATAATAAGGAAGAAAGCAATCTTAAACATTTCGAATATAATTATTCTAATAATATTAAAGAAATTAATTATAAAATAATAGATGATAATAATATTATTAAAAATCAAAACAATATAACTATAAAAGATGCTAAAAAGAATACTTTTGAAATAGAAATAAATAATATAAAAAATAGTGAATTATATGTTTCGATTGAAAATTTAAATTATAAACCATTTTCTAAAGAGGAAATGATTAATTTAAAAATTAATAAAAATTCAACAGAATTAGAAATTGCTAAAATAAAAGAAGAATACAAATTCTATGAAGTAAATACGGCTTACAATATTTCAATTGGTTATAACAAAATTTCAAAACTAACATCAAATTATGATAAGTATACATCTCCATATTATATTTATGTAAAGGATTTAATGTATAATCTAGGCTATTATGATGAAACATCAGGTAAGATAGTAATTAAATTAGATAGTATTGGAAACTATACTTTTGATGATATTAAAGTATATGCAGTATCTATGGATGGTTATGAGGAAGATATAAATAATTTAAGAAGATCTAATTTTGAAGCAACAGAATGGGATAATGGGTATTTAAAAGGAAAAGTAAATGCAGAAACTAATGGAATATTACAATTCCAAACAATGTATAATGATGGATGGAAGGTATATGTAGATGGACAAGAAGTAGAAACATTAAAATCAAATAAATATTTCTTAGGAATAGAAATAGAACAAGGAGAACATGAAATATATATGCAATATCATACACCATATTTAAAAGAGGGATTAATTGTATCAATTGTTGGATTGGTCACATTTATTAGTTTATGTATATATAATAATAAAAAACAGAAGAAATATTCAACTATTGACAATGAGAACAAAAAATAATTATTAAAAGCAAAAAGCATCTCTTATTATATTTAATAAGAGATGCTCAGACTGTTGACAAAGTATTTTTGTTGACAGTCTTTCTTTTTAATAAAAAATGTTGTAAAATAAACTTGTCCATAG
>CANQZZ010000001.1 GCA_947628465.1 uncultured Clostridia bacterium | reverse complement strand
TCTGGTTTCTTCCGTAAAATTTTCATGTACATTATCATCTTCAATTTCTTCGTAGCCCATATAGTCATTAAAGAAATCTAGCGCTTCTTGCTCATTATCAAATTCCATATCAGCATACATTTCCTCGGGAGGATTATAGTCAATGTCACCATACATTGTAATCCATTTTGTTCCATCTAGTTTCTTGTATAGCGCATACTGAGTATTAAATCCATCTGCGTCAGGAACTACTTTAACTTTTTGGATTTCCCACTCAAACCCATCAACACTATCATCGGTGTCTTCTAGATTTTTCTGGTGCCACAAAGTTTCACTGTCGGTTGATTCTTTAATGCTACCACCGAGGCTATTATATACTTTTTCGTAATCTCTTCTATACCACAGATCTCTTAGGTCTTCCTCTTTAGCATATCTAACCAGATCAGTTGCAAGTTGAGGAAGAGATTCTATATTTTCTTTCTTCTCTAAATCAATTAAATCCTTAAACTTATTTGAATATTCCCCATAAAGATTTTCATCGAGATTAACCTGCTCAAATGGAAGGAATTTAATTCTTCCATCATACTGTGGTTCTGAATAAGATACTGTTCCGCATTCATCACAAACAAACTTTTCGTGATAATCTACGTCTGCATTCCCTTTTACGTTGTGCTCAACGCAATACAATGTTTTATTATTGCATTTTGGACAAATAAATGCTTTATTTGCTGCGGAATGTTCTTTCAAATCTATTGGCTCTTTTTCCTTAATATCGTATTGTCTAAGTTCTGTTGTGGTTAGCATTTTATCAGCTAGGAAATAAGATCCATTAGGAGTATCTTTTATATCTTCGATATTTACTCCTTTTGGCACACTACCTGGTTGTACTCCGTGTTTTGTAAAATACCAATACTTTTCACCAGTATCGACGGATTCGTATAACTTTTCTAATCTTTGTTTTTGAATTTTCATGTGTTAATCCCTTCTATATATTCTTATTTATTTATGAACGGTCAATTCTTTCTTCTGTATCGCTATTCATTTCAACAAGGTCTTCTGCAACATCATAAATAAAATCATTTATATATTCATCGGTGGTTTCATAATCATCTGGCCAGAAACTAACTTTATAAGCATTTGTTCTTTCGAGAACGATTCCATTTCTTATAAACCAAACTCTTTTATCAGCTTTAATTCTTGCCCAAATATAATGAGAATCATCGTAAGGTCTAATCATTTGAACGTCTGCTTCGAAGTCAATACTATTACCATTTCTAATATTTACACTAAATTTCTTTCCGTTTGAAATTGTTATAACTCAGTGCTCTAAATCATTTACATCTTCAGGAAGTATTTTATCCATAATCCTATTTCCTACTGCACCTCCAAACCCGGAAGCCGCGCTTGCTACTGCCGTGCCCGCCAACGCTGCGAGTGCTCCGCTTTCGTCAAGGATTATATCTTTATTATCAATAGCTTCTTGAAATTTATATGTAAAGTATTCAATAAATTCATCTGCATATCTTTTAACAAGATCACTTGGTACTCTGATCTTTCTCATATCAATTCTTGCTTGATATTGCTCTTCATAACCCTCAAAAGATAAGGTTACGCTAATAGCATTATCATTGATATCTGCGTCATACACTTCAATAATATCATTGACATTAAGATTTCTCTCAATTTCTTCAATTATGTAATCAGTAAATTCATCTAAATCTTTTCTTGTAAAATACTGGTCATCTTCAATATCAAATGCTCCACCATATGCCTCAATAAATTCTTCATCTAAATCATCATCACTTAATGAATTTACCTCAAATACAATACCTATTTGACCATCAACAGGACTTTCCACACTCTTTACACTATCTGGAATAACAGTAAAACTATTATCTTTATAGATGCTCTTTATTCTAAGTTTCAGATATCTTTCTTCTTCAGGAGTATAAACAGGAATATAGAATTGTGATTTATATGGAGTATTATCAGAACCGTATTCTACTCTATCAGCAAATTCGGATTCGTTTTGTCTTTCTAATGCTGATTTGACATCTTCCAATGTTGCGATATGTCCATAGTAATCAGTATCTACATCTTCGTCATCATCAATCTCTTCTCCTAAAGAAGCATTAAAATCATCAGGGGAAGGATTACAAATCATTTGAACACCATTATATTTCTTTTCAAACGCTTCTTTAATAAACTTTGTTACTAATTTCTTATTTCCTTTAGTAAACATTTCAACGAGTTTTACTTTATCTTTATTAGAGAAATTGCAGCAGTCATACATATTTAGTAAATCATACTTGCAGAATGTTTCTCTATCTAATTTGTCAACAGATTCACGAAGGTTAATCTTCGCCATCTTTCAACACCTCATTTTCTATTTCTTGATTAAACACATCTATAAAACTTTCGGCAGCTTTTATAGTGTTTTCTTGTTCTCCTTTTACTGAATAATTAGATGAATTATCTGAGTAATTAGTAATATACCCTTTATATTCGCCATTTGTGCTAATATAAAAAGACGCGGTAACAGAACCTTCTTTAGTATTGAAGGCAGTACCGTTGATTTCTTCTTTTATATCAAAGTTTTCTTTACTAAATAAATCAAATAAAGTATCTATTAAAGATAAATACTTTTCTTGTTTTGTAATCAATTCATCTTCTAAATCTTCCAGTGTTCGTATACGCATTGAAACTGCCACCAATCTATATACTTATACAATTCAATACAATATTTCAATCTATAGTTGGCATATCAAAGCTATCAGGTGCTTTTACAATCTCTAATTCAAACTCATTTGTAATTCCAAATGAATAGATGTTTTTCTCAGTATACTTTTCAGAGGCTTTCTTAAAGATTTTGTCTACTTTCTTTTTACTTCCTACGCTTGGAATAGCTGATAGATTAAAGTTATCATTTCCAGAGTAAAAAGCTACATACTGCTGCCTTCCGTATCTATTTACGCCTGCTTTAATAATGTATCGTTCAACGGGTGTATTATTTTCTTTGACTGTCTCTTTGTATGTGGTTTTAGTAGATTCAGTTTCTTCAAATAAACTATTTCTTGTCATAATCCAATCGTTATTCCATCCACGTCTTCGTTTAGTATAAAATCAGCAAGGTCATTAGCCACTCTTTTCATCTTATCTGTTTTGTACATTATGCAATAGCTCCTCTACGTTTCATGTCATAGTAACACCATCTACCAACTTGGTCATGATCCATCATATAGAAACTCTTCATTTGTTCATCAAACTCTTTCTCGTACTGTTTAATAGCTTCTCTCTGCTCTTGAATAATCTTTCCTGAGTAGCTATAACCAGCTTTCAAATCGTCCTGCATATTCTTAATCATAATTTCCAGCATAGATTGCTTGTCACTAAACCACATATCGAAATAATCAGCCCATTTCATTGTAACTACTTCCTTTTTAATTTCTACAATTATTATAGCATATCTTCGATAAAATTACAACTTAATTGATAGTAAATAAAAAGGAAGTTGAAATATAATTCAGCTTCCTTAATATTTAACTTATACTTTATAAATAATCTTCATTCTAAGACATCTAACGTATTACTCTCGCTTTTAGTAGCTACACTTTCTCTGGAACATTTGGAAGATCCATCCAGTAGATAACATTATAAAGAAGCATTTTACCTTCAAGAACCCAATAAGGTTTAGGACGCCTATTTAGTGCGTAAGATGCAATACCGTATGTTCCTTTATGCTTATCGTAGTAAACAAGTTTATCATTGCAATCAATGGGTAGTTGTTCTTCAGCGCTAATCCAGTTATTCATATTCTTTAGTCCTCCATTACTTCTACATTTATATCTGCAACACTGTAGCCAAGATGCTCAATGCCATAAACAATGGAATTTACAACCTCATCAAATATTTGTTTACTTGTGCCACCATCTGTAAAATGATAATAAATGTCAGATGGTTGCCAAGAAATGTTTAGTGCGTCTTGAAATAGAACTTCGTCGTCTTTGCAAACTTCTTCTACAACACTATGGAGATTATCATATATTTTATCTCTGTATAGATATTTCATTGTTCTCCTCCTCTTTTATGCCGCAAGAAATAGATTCTTATATTTTTCATGACGATTGTATGCTCTACCGTTCTTTTGTACATAACCTCTACTTCTCATGTGGAAGTGTGCCTGTAATTGTTCTGGCGACATCTTGAATTCTCTTTTATCTTTCTTCATTTTCTTGCTATCTTTCTTTACTTTAGGATGCTTTTATTATATAATAAAAAGCAAGAAATTACAACTTATTAGTTAGTTTCTTCCCGCAGTTAGGACAATAGTTCTTATAATGAGTATCAAGTCTTCTATTACATGAAGAGCAGTATGGTACTTTAACGACTGTAATATCATTTATTTGAATAGTATTTTCTTTGCCGCAGTGTTTACAGATTACTTTTTCATATTTTGTATTTCCTGATAACCTTTTCTTCCATACTATATTTGCAGTTTTATCTTTTTTCTTTCTTACTTTGTAATATACTTTCATTGTTCACTGTCCTCCACCATATATGAGACAATGTAACTTTTCAGCAAGTCTCGTAACCATCCTTTTGTACTTGCTTTCCACTTTTCACAAAGTAAGTCTTCGTTCCTATGCAATAGTTGATAGATGGTAAGTATCTGCATTTCAGATAGATATTGACAGATTTCCATTCTTTTCTCAAATGGAAGTGCATTAAACTTACTATTACAATGATTTACAACTTTGTTAACCTGCTCTGTTAGTTCGTTCCTTTTCACCTGATACCTCCTAAAACATAATGCAATCCTTAGTAATCCGGCTTCTTCTAATTGGATCAACTTTATCCCAAGCTGTCCACTTGTATTTATTCGTTACATCTCCGGTTATATCAAACACAGTTTCTTCGATTTTTGTTCCAAAATGACCTTCAATTTCATCATACATAATTACAGGATGTTTATCAATGAATCTTTTTTCCAATATTTTAGCGTACCAGAAACAACATCCGGTAGTAAACACTTCATCTATATCTTTTGAAACATGAAATCTTAGTATAAAATTACTCACTTCATTTTTCGTAGTAGTAAGTGTTTTCAAATTATCTATTGATTCTAATTCATTTTTAGCCATATTATTTTTTATGTTTACTACCAGAATACTTCTCTATAATATTAAAAAACTTTGTTAAAGAATAATCTTTATCCAACGGATATGCGGTTATAGTTTTGCCATCCAACGCTAAAATAATCATATTTACAGTTGGGTAACCATAGTTAGTGGTATAAATGCCATTATCATTTACAAACCCTACTTGTACATATCCTACATTATTTTCTAAATCGCAACCAGGAGAGAATCTGATGGATTCTCCATTGAACAACCTTCTGAATGCCTTCTGTATTAAGTCTTTATCATAAACCGTATGAACAACTGCTTCAGTTTCCATTACTTCTGTAGTTAGATAATCTACATATTCTTTATAATCGTCTATATTATCAAAATCATAGTAAACATTAGTTTTCTTTGATTTTCTTTTTTCATTGTTATTTAAGCAGTGTTCATAGAAATGCTTTTTTAGTTGGTATTCGTTTGAGTAATCCTCTGTAATCACCTCTTGAGGCATAAGGGACTCTAGAAGGGCTTTTATTTCATTTCCCATGTCAAGAACGTCTTGAGGAATCTTCGTAGCTTTATTTTTGTAAACGTTTCTATACTCCCAGCGTTCTCTTCGCCAATCATCAAGTTTTTCCATAAATCTAATCTTCATATTTATTCCTCATCTTCATATTCTTCATCTTCATCGTCTTCCTCGATCTCTTCGAAGTCTTCCGAACCGCAGTAAGGGCAAATCTCGGTGTACTCAGGTTTAATGCACCCATATTCACCGTAAGGAACCCAAAAGCTATCATTTCTAAGTTCAATTTCGTCTTCGCTAAAAGTTTCTTTACAATGATTACAAACGTACATTCCACTCATCTTGATTTCCTCTTTCTGTGTGATTTATTTTATGCTTCTATTATAGCATAATTTTAAGAAAATTACAACTTAATTTATGGTAAAAAAATTGAGAGGAATTCCTCTCAATAGTCTTATATGTTTATGTTAATTTTCTTTCTCTTTTTCTTCTTTTGTTTTTACTAAGATATCATACAATTCTTCCCAATTGTTGAATCTAACAGGCTCTCCGTTATCATCTTTAACTGGACCTTCATAATCATTGCATTTATTTACTACGGCTTGAAAAATTAAAGGATCTTCTCGGTAAGGTTCTAATTCATCTACGAGAATATCCACAGGAATTTGAATATCATAATCCATAACACATTCAGATATTTCTAGTACATCTACTAAAGCATTTAAGTGCTTCCATGCTTCTACAATATCATTCATGTATTTTGCAAACTTTTCTTTTGTAATCATACTTTGCCCCTTAGTTATTATCCATATTAAACAGAGGAATCTGATCTGAAGACTCATCGCTATTTTCTGTTTTCTTTTCTTTTTCTTTGTTTGGTGATTCAGAGTTTAGATACCGAATCTGAAGACTCAAAGCTGACCTATACCCTTCGTCGGTAAATGGATAGAGTTGACCCGTACTTGTAATATAGTACAATTCATTTCTATTTACTACACAGGGCTTAACAAGAATATTTGCAAGATCTTCTGCTGTAATATTTTTCACTACTTCTTCGAAAATAGTCATTTATAATTCTCCTTGTATTTATTTCTTATTTTGTAATTTATTCATACGCTTTTCTTCAAGAGATTCCTTAAACTTCTTATAGTTTAATACTGCGAATAGTATGTCACTATTGTGCAGATGCATTAGCATATATTCATCTTGTGGATCATTGCAATCAAAACCTTCTTCGTATAAGTAGATATCAATTCCACAATTATACTTGTTAATAACTACATCATACAATGGATAAAAGTCATCCACTAATTTATTATACAAAGTACACTTTAGATAATTATCCATAAGATAATTAAATTTTGCTTCTTTAGTCATAGCTAACCTCTTTTCTTGTTTTATCATCTCTTACTCTTACAAATACCGGAAACTGTAGTGACTCTCCACCGTCTTTATTTGTTGTTTTTTCTTTGTACTTAATCTCCACTATCTTACCAATTATTTCTGAAGGGTTACTCCAAAGATAATCTCTAGATTCGTCCTTAAACCCACTTCCTACTTTTACAAATCCGTCTTTGTATGAGCATACAAGAGCTCCAAGACGAGATTTATTTTTACCTGTTCCTTCTTCAATGCTAACAACTGGTAAATCCATTGTGTAGAACCGTTTAACTTTTATCAGATTCTTTGTGCGCTTAAACTCATAAGAGGTATCAAGATTTAACATTACCCCTTCCCAATCATTCTTTTCTGCATATTCAAGCCATTCCCAGATTTTACTTGAATCTGTTCCTTCATACAAAACCGTTAAGAATTGTACAGGATCACCAAGCACAGTAAGCTTTTTTAGCCGATTTCGAGTCTTTAAGCGTTCCGAATATACTTTATTACATTCTTTTTTCTCAAAGAATTCCACCGGTAAAATGTCAAATACCATATATACTAATGATGATTTATCTTTATCTTTGGAATTAGCTAATCCTGTCCCAATCTGAAATGCTTCGATATCACTATATTTTCCGTTAGAATTATTCAAAATAAGTTCGCCATCAAATACTAAATCATGTGGATCTGTGTTATCTGCATATAGAATACATTCTATACATTGAATAATGTGTTCAAGTCCTGTGTACTCTTTTCCTTGTCTGCTGTATAGTTTACCTTTGTAATAGATGCAACGAGTGCCGTTTAGCTTTCTTGTTAGATAGAAATAACTACCTTCTTTGAAATTTGCATTTTCATACGCTGTGCCAAGCATAATATCAAAAGTTGGAATAAGGCCAGGAATAACATCATTCACAATCTTTGAATCAATTCCAAGTTTAAGCGATTTTGTAAGGAATTCTTCGATAATGCTAGTCTGTTCTTTATTAAAACCTTCTTGTTCAAGAACAAACAAATAATTTTGAACAACGATTATGTCAACATCTTTTCCTGTATTATTACTTTCAAGATAGCTAATCATTGCGTTAATTTCGTAGCAATTTGTTATTTCAAAGTTTACTAAAGTATTACATTTCTTCTGAATCTTCTTTTTTGAAATACCAGTTTTAACATTGCTGTCAAGTAAGAATCTCAAACAATTTTTTACAGTATCGCTGTTGCTATATTCACTTAGAATAGATTTCTTCCTTAGAATAGAATTTGTTGAAATAATACTGGCAACAAAATCAAGGAATTCTTCCTCAAAAATCATCTACTATACCTCATAAATCAATATCACTGATTACTGCATTTAAAAAATCTTTAATATTTTCAAACTTATCAGAATAGAACTTGCTAAATGACTCATCATTGTTGCTTTCAGGCGACCACATAATTCTTTTACCACCATAGTTTCGTAGTAGAAAAATAGTATTACAATCACCAAGTTTAACTATGTAAGCATCTCTATACTGTTTTAATCTAGTAAACCTACTTTTCCTATATAGATTTCTTTTTAGTACATTCTTGCAATATGTAGCAGTGTTTTGATTTTTCATGTATTCCTTTCTTGTTTATTTTAGGTCAAAGTCATAATGACTTCCTTGATAAGTATCATTCAAATCAATTTCTATTTCAAGATTTTGTAAGTTATATTTATCAATAATTCTATCTACGATTTTTGGGATGTTACATTTGCTATTTATATGAATAAAAGCTACACCTTTGTATATAGATACCCTACCTCTAGGATAGTGAGTATAAGGAACATTACTATAATATTGCTTTAACTTATCCCAAACTTTCTTGTGAGTCTTAGCATTTTTACTAACTGTATTAGTAATATAATCTCCGTTATAATCACAAGGATATAATTCTCCGATTATATCGAAGTTACCTTTTAAGATACTTAGAAAGTTATTACCAATAATCCAAAATGGTCCTTGATAATATAAATCGTCTTCTTTTCTTACTTCTGTTATAATCAATTAGTATCCTCCGAAGCATAAGGAAGGTCGTTTAATTCAGGTCTATGTTCACACGTCCAAAGAAGGCACATCATATTCCACACAAACGCTCTATCATGTCTTTCATCTTCGAAACCATCGATAAATTTCAAAAAGTGTCTTACACCACTATCCACGTAACAGTGAGTAAGAATACCTTTTTCCCAATTTCTCTCTTCATATTTTCTTGCACCGTCTTCGAAGTGTTTACTTACTTCCATAAAAATAATGGGAAGAGACCACTTTTTAATTTTGATAGAAAAATCAACAATAGCTTGTCTAATGCTTGTTGTTTCTCCACTTCTAACAAAATTGTCAACATGTCTAATAACCTCAGAAGCATATTGTTCATTGCGCATAAGAAGAATATCAGCAACTACATCAAGTGGAAGCAAATCACAGCGACCTTTTCCTTCTCCTACATCTCTTACTGCACCGCTTGAAAATTCTCTTCTATTTCCTGAATCAAGAATGTCTGCCACGATAAACCTCTCAGTCTTCAAAAGTAATTGAGTTAATGGAAGAATCAACGAATTCACCGTTTTCGTAACTTGCATATGGAATATTGTGCTGTTTGCAAAACTCTTCTTGCTGCATTGCTGACGTTGAACTATTTTGTAAAGTAATGTAAGTATAGATTTTTCCTTTTTCAAAATAGTCTTCACAGAAAGTAAGCTGGTAGTTAAGGCTAAGTTCAGGATATTTACTAACTAAGTCTTTTAATTTATCATTGATTTCTTTAGCAGTTTCAAGTTTCATATTGAATACTTCCTTTCTTTATCTACACTTATATTATAGCACACTTAAGAAGATATTACAACTTATATTCACTATAATATTCTTTAATATCAATAAGGTGTTCTCCGCTTGATTCTAACTTACTTGCGCAAGAATCACAATAAGGACTAATCCAACCAGTACTAATTTTTGTAGCTTCTTTACCACAAACTATGCAAGTATGAGAACTTAACCTTTCATATTTATCTATAACTTCTGATAATTCTTTTGTTGTAAAATTAGAATACCACCTAAGTGTGCCATACTTTTCTTTTATCTGCGTTATTCTGTATTCTGAAAGTAATCTTGTATCTTTTTCTAATGCTCGTTTGATTTCATTACAAATATCTATACCAAACGCCTTTCTCCATCCAATTGGCATGGAATCCAGCTCCGTATATGAATAATTATAGTCTTTATCAACTTCATCTGTCTGTCTATTATGTGGAAGAAGAAAAGGATATTGTTCTATTAGCTTTTTATTAACTTCTATTTCACTCATCAATAACGTCTCTTTTATTTTCCACTACCTTCAAGCTTCTCCCGCAATAGCAACAATTCTTAGGCACTTCACTTCCCATAATCCAATTGGTCTTATGGCAATGCGAGCAAGAGAACTGCCAATCATGCTCAAGAGAAGTGTGCCATCCATGAATGGTTGTTGGCTTATTGTAATCTTCTTCTGCAATCTGTTTCATATACTTTACAACCAAATCAATGGGTTCTGATTCAAGGTCAGTTAGAGTACAAGACCTGTCACGATAATCCTCATAGTAGTTTGCAATAGAGTATTCACTAAGATTATCCTGGTTAATTACATATTCACCCTTACCAGGAGATTTAACTGTAATTTGCAGTTTACCATCATCTATCATATCTACACACGTAATTCCAGCAGCTGATTTACTTTGCAACAATTCATATAGTAACTCATCTAAAGTAAGTTTTTCAACTTCTTTATATACACCTGTATCTACCCATAAAAAAGGTTCTGTTCTACCAATAAAAGCGATTTCTTCAGAACTGTTTTTTGTAAGAAAAGTTCCTTTAGTTACCCATCTAATCTTCATATAATTCTGTCCTTTCTTCGCTATATTCTTTAGCGTACTCTTTAATATACTTTATCATTTCATCTTCTTCAGGAAAGAATAGGTCTACACCCTTTTCACTAATTAGCCATCCAAAGAAATTAGAACAAAGCTGACCAAAACGCCAATCTTGAAAGCATTTTTTGTGTATTTCTTTTAACTCTTCATAAAACTTATCAAGTCTTTCAATAGTTCTCATATCTCCTCTTTCTCAGGCGAAATTTTGCCTCAAATTTCGATTTTATATTTTCATAATATATTTTCTTTATTGGATATTTATCGTCGTAAATTTACCGCCTGTGACGCGTCACAACAACCGGGCTACTATCTCATGCCTCTTTATTAAATAATACTTGAAAATAAATTAAAAAGGTTGAAGGAATTATATTCATAATCAGGAGTCATATTATTGGAAAATACTTCAACCCAGCTAATAACAAACCAAGCTACAAAGATGATACAAACTGTTCCAATAATACGGTTAAAGATTTTCTTTTTCATTTTACATTCAACCTTTCTTTTTTTCTACTATTATTATAGCATAATATAGAAAAAACTACAACTTAATTAAAAGTTGTAGTTTTATTTTACTATTATAGTGTTGCAATCCTTCTTCGAAGAATTCTTTTAGTTCAGGATCAACTAAGATGTTTTCGTTTGTTATATCCATTTCATTATCATCCTACATAACGAAATTTATCAAACTTAGTGCTAACATTTTCATTATCGCTGACAACATACATTTCATTAAATTCAAGAGAATACAAACAACCCATAATAGATTTAGCATCTACACAATGGCTTGAATCGTCCATTAAGGAAACGCTACCTTTAATAGTATTTGCAATACTTACAAATTCAGCTACTTGTGTTTGTGTATCTAATCTTACTCTAATCTTGTACACTTTTATCCCTTTCTTTACTTCAATTGCTCTTCAATTTCTTCAACTTTCTTAATCATCCGGGTTGAGTATTTATCATATTTAAGGTAGAAATTATAAGCAAATCCATTTAATACGTCTACAATTTCCATGTATCGGTCTGAAACGTCTTTATAGTATTCTTTTAACATTCTATTACGAGCAAGTTTCTTCCCAAACTCCTCGTCAAAGGTGTCGTCTTCAGAACATTTTGCAACCCCTACGTATCTATCCTTAATTTTCCAATCTACATTAAGGTCCCAAATAACGGAATTCTCTTTTGGGTTGAAAGCGTAGAAAATATCATTTTCACAGTCTGTAAGATAACAGGCAACCGTTCTCTTTTCTGGATTTACTTGATATCTAATATTACTTGGCAAGTTTCATTCTCCTATCTTCTTCATATTCGTTTATGAGGTCCCATACAAATTTAAGATTATCTATTCTATAGTTATACTTATCTTTGTCTGCATTTCTATTCCATGGTTTATCCATTAGTAATCTTCTGGGATATTCAAACAATGGCTTATCACAGAAGTTATTCGGATTATCATCCACAATAATATCACACTGTATAAGTTTTTTATTATTACAACAAACCAATCTTTCTGAGCTTACAAAAGGAAACCATTTCTTAAAGCAATGTTCATACTTTAGATAAAAGTTCTTTGGAATAGCTGCTGTAACAATATAGTAATCAATATCATTGTCTTCACATCTTCTTAACAACTTTTCTGAAAATGGAGTTGGATGAACAGTTTTCCAAAAATCTTCTTTCTGTAAACATTCAAATATTTGTTTAGTTGTCAATGTAGGAAAAGCTATTTGCATATCCCACTCAGTTATACTTTCATGTTTAACATTTAAGTTGTAAGTAGTATTTACATAATCTACCCATGCTTCATTTAAGTTGACGAGAACATCATCCATATCAAATACTACAGTCATTATTCATTTTTCCTTTCTTACTAATCTAAGAAATAAAATCTATACGAATCGCCGATAGCTCATTAAATACAGAAAGGAGGAACAAAATGAAAAAGAAAGGTAGAAATCATGTCACACCGCTATCTATTGTTCGTATTTGTTCCGTATACTACTTTTTAATACGGAGGCGATATGTAAATAGTCTGTTATTTCTTTTACATGCTTATTATAGTATATCTATTAAAAAATTACAACTTATTTCTTGAACAAGTTAATTATGAAGTTTACTATTTTATAGAGTATATCTAGTAACCAATTTCTTCTTGGTTTTATAATGCTGTCTGGGCTTAAAGTTTTATCATCAACAAGGCCAAAAGCTTCTGCTAATTCGATGTCGTATGGAAGAATAAATCTTCCTTTATTTCCCCATGACTCTCCCCAACTATTCTGGCAGAGAAATCCTTTTTCATCCCAGCCGTATATCATAATACAATGATATCCACCGTCACAATTTCTATCTCCGGTTAATACTCCATCCTTGTCAGGTTTATAAGAATCTCTCCAATAAACATTTCCAAGTACTGGGCCATAACTTAATAGAAATCTTTTTATTTCATCTACTGTCTTTAGAGATACATATTCATCAATCTTATTATAGTGTGCTCTTAATGCTTTTTCCTCATCTTCAAAAGCACTTTCTGCAATCTTCCAGCATTCAGGAACTTCATTATTTCCTGTACAATCGGTTTCAAACATATCCCCGTATTTCTGCACAATAGAGCAAGCATCTCGAAGATACATCCCACTACCATCATGGCCGCATATTTCTTTTTGAATACCATAAATAAAATTAGTAGATAATATGTTTCCTAAAGAATAATATTCAAGTATTGAACTCGTTGCATGTGCTACACAAGATAATACTGACTGCTGGTTTTTAATTATAGCGATTCCTGTGCATTCAAACTTTTCAGGAAATAATTGACTTTTAATAGATGAGCTTGATAGTTTATAATCTCTTAAATCTACTTTTGGTTTTAATGCCCCAAATCTATTTTCCATGTATATCATTCCTTGGTGGAAATATTGGTGCGTCCACTGGGACTTGAACCCAGGAATCCAACATTAAAAGTGTTGTACTCTACCAGCTGAGTTACAGACGCAAGATGGTCCGAATGACTGGACTTGAACCAGCGACCTCTTGATCCCAAATCAAGCGTTCTACCAAGCTGAACTACATCCGGATAATTAAGTTATTAGAATAGTATTACAAAGTTTTACCAGCTACTTATAAGGCTAAAGTGGAGTCTTTTAAGTAACCGAGCCGTAATTCCACTAAATTACTGCGCTTCTAAACTTCTTGTTTATAAACAACTTTTTCTTGATTATAAACAATGAAAGGATCTATAATTATGTATTACTTAAGCTTTATAATTCTTTAAGAAATGACACCAGATGTATCCGCTTTGAGGAGACGCCTGTATACTTTGAAAACCTCCCCAATCATAATAGTATTGATAACTATCGTAGGTACTGGTACTCATTGGGAAGTAGTGACAGTTAGAACTGACCTCTTCGTAGGTGCCAGGAGAGCTTGACGCTCCGCATTCAAGAAGTAACATATTTGTTTCCATGCCATCCCAAAATACGCCTAAGAAAGACGCACCATCAAAATGAGAATAAGTAACCTTCGAGGTAACGAAGAATACGTCACTATCGGTTTCAGCAAAAGTACAAGTACTAAAACGTTTTCCTCCTTTTAACTCGTTTTCACAGAAAACCTCTTTTGTATACTTCTTTACTCCGCCTGCCCCCCCCCGATACTAATAGACGTGTTCCAGTTACTACCACCAATATTACCAATCTTAAGCTGATTATTGCTATAATCGAAGCCAAGTTGTCTTTCCAAAAGATTATCGGGACCTTTTTTGATTTGAATTGCCATAGAATTACCTCTTTCTTACTATTCTGATCTATATTATAGATTCTTTATGTTTTTATAGCAACCTTTTACAGCCTTCGTACTAATCGTTATTGTTTTATCAAGCCCTATGGTCTTGGAGTTATCCCAAGAACCCTCCCAGAGGCCCAATTCTTAATTCATCTTTGCTATAGTCATATCCGAGTTGACGTTCCAAGAGTTCACTTGGACTTTTCTTTATTTGAATACCCATGTTTTATCACCTTTCGTAGATAAGTATATTATTAGATTGTTAGTAAGTAAGTTAATCTACACATATATTATATAATATTTGTTTTGAAATTACAACTTATTTACGATTTACTAACTTGCGTTCTACTAAAATAATATGCCAATACAAACTTATAATAGAGTGCATTGGCATATTTGACAATCTATTCTATTATCAATTACTCTATTGTTTCGTCTTCTTCAATAGGTTCTTTACAATCATTTTTGCCATCATAGTTGTGCTTAACTTTACTTGTTTTAATAATAGCTAATGAAACAATTTCTACTCCCCAGAAAGAGAACCAAGCTGTTGTTAATGTTGGGCTAACTTCAATTCCTGTAAAGTATTGTAATGCAAAGTCAGCGGCTGTATAGCATACAATAGCTATAACTATGAATATTAACATTATTTTTGATACTGATTTCTTTTCCATGATTATTCCTCTTTATCCAAACCAAATAAGTGAACAAAAAATTCAAGTAATCTTCTAATTAGTTTTAGAATAATATTTACATTCTCGCTATTTTCATCATCTGGATTAGGAGTTGGTTCTGGAGAAGGATCAATAGTTTCTTCTTCTGGGAAATACTTGTTAACCTCTTCTTCACTAACTGTAACAGAGCTTAAAGTGTTAAATAGTGTTAGTATCTTTTGCCCATATGTTTGTCCAGCTTTCATTGCTTCTTCTGGTGTTCCATATTTTGAATCCCAGCCCGGAACAGCCCATCTACCAGCTAACTGCTGCCAATACTTAGCTACACCCCGTGAAACTTTGCTAAAACGTGGATCAACAACTTCCTGCCCAGCAGGTAAGGGATCCGTTGTTCCGTAAGCATATAGGTGTTGTAGCTGAGCTGTTACGCCTTCTTCGATGGTATCAAAAGCTGCTCCGCTAACTCCACCACCAGTTGCACCAAGGCCACAGTAGTTATGCTGCTCAGGTTTTACGGAAGAACCTTCAAACTTAAACCAACCTGTTTCAAGAACTGACTGAGAAATTGCTATCATTGGATCAACTCTATATACAGGTGCAATCTTAAAGAATGCTTTTGCTATATTTATATCAAAGTTAGGATTATTTGAAAGAATCTTTTTAATAGCCTTTGCACAGTTTCCTTTTGTTGATTGTGTTCTATCATCTAAACCAACAATTTGAACTGGGTTTGGAAAATCTAAATCATATACCTTTGTAGACTCTGTTGGCTTAGGTTCTTCTGGCTCTTTTTCTGGTTCAGGTTCTTTATTTGGGGGAGTAGGAGTAGTTGTTGAGTCATCTTTAATAAGGCCAGAATCAGAAAAGTTTATCCACCCAATTATTTCTTTACTAATTCCAGCATTCTTTGCAGAATTGGTAATCTTAATTCTGTCTCTGATTATTTCCTCGCTCCATACGTAGTAAGTACCAGTTACAGTTTTTACAGGAGTTGTTGCTGTAGAAGAGATGTAAAGATTTACATTATCTAATGTCATCTCTGCACCAGTTTTGAATACTCCAGTTGAAGGTTTTACATTTTGAGCAGGGTTAATCCAAGAGCCAGCTGTCTTCCCAGTTTTATCCTCTGTAATATTATAAACTCCGTTATAACCATCCGGATAACCATTATAGATATAATAAGTACCAGGCTGATATGTACCCTTTGGATTCTTTTCTGCTTTTGCGTCAGAAGCGGAAGAATATCTTGTAATAGGTACATGAACCGTATATGTTTTTACGGTTGTTGTAGAAGCGTTAAGATTAGCATTCACTTTTTCTGCTATATCTCCCATTCGGGTATACAAGTATTCACCTGGGCAAGAAGTGTCAGTAAAATCTTTGTGCACAGTCATATTACAACCGTTTACATGATTTACTCTATCGGCCTTATTTGTAGACCAGATTAACTTCTTAATGCCGTTTCTCTGGCAAATATCTGTAACAAGTTTTATTGTAGCATCATAGGCTACATCTCTAACTGCATAAGGTGGAGTTGTATCACTTGCTACTTCAATTGTGATTGCTCTATGGTCATTATCCCCTGAAGAAGAACACCAAGAACGGTCTTTTTCTTCACAATACATTCCAACCTTGCCATCATAGCCAATGCCATAATTAGAAGAACACTGGCGAGAAGATGGATAAAAGATATCCCCAAGAGTCTGAACTGAGCATTGTCCCTCTACACAATGAATTGTGATAGTATCTATAGAATGATTTCTTGGGCTATTTCTATTAGGAGAAATCTTAGTATAGTTTACTAAAGAACTGTTTGTATAATTAGCTGCTCCGGCTAATAATCCTTGAGAAGAAATATTCTCATTCTCTGTGCCTTTACCGTTAGTTAATTCTCGTAATGCACCCTCAGAAAACTGAGATATTTTCTTTACTATTTTTTTCAAGTTCATAAATTTTGCGTCAGGAAAGTACTAAGTCTTTAGCTTAGTACAGGAATGACGCTCCTCCTTTCTACTAGAGTACTTGTTCTAGCAACTATTCTTTTACAACTCGACAACTTTGGTGTTTTCCAACCCTTTGGCATGAAGCTAAAATCTATCACTTGATTAAAAATATCCATGAGTGTACAAGTTCCAGCAGAACGTCTGCCTTTAATAAAGTATTCCTTGCCAAAATATTTTACTTTGTCAAATTTTTTAAAACCAAACAATTTGTATGTGGGTATTTTCTTTTCACCACGAGTACCTTTACATAATTGTCTATCTTGCCTAGCTACTCTTTTCTTATAGAAAATCTCATTATTAAGTTTAAAAGATTTACCACCCGAAGCTATTACACAAGCGTCAATATAGTGATCCTTTGATAAACTAAGATGATTTCTATTTTCCTTAGTTACAAAACCAAATGTTTCTATTGCTTCAGGATAGACTTTAAGTAATTGACTTCTAATAATACTCATGTGAGTAGCGTACTTAAGGTTTAGTTTTCGAGGTTTCTTATCAACAGTCAATATGTCTTTATGAATCTTGTCATGACAATCATGACATAATGTAATTAGATTATCCTCATCATCTGAACCACCTCTTGAGCGCCAAATAATGTGATGAACTTCGAGTAGAGTATGTTTCTTTCCGCATAACTGGCATGTATAGCTATCTCTATGAAGTATTGCTTCTCTTCTTGAACTAAATCCATAGTCAAAGCCTTTTTGATAGCCCCAATGTTTTACCTTTTCTGAAATAAGAGCTAGGTTCTTCATTAGTGCAGTATCAAATTGGCTGACTTCAAGTACAATTTTTGAAATAGGTAATATTTTTTTACAAAATTCTATCTCATCAATGTGAGCTTGTACCCTGTGTTTAACACTAGGTGGAAGTCTTTTTAACTTTGTCGAGTTCTTACGATTTAAAAACCTAGCTTTTCTATAACGAGTTTTCATGTTTCGTCTATTTCTGCGAGCCTGTCTACGACCATCCATCTTAGATTTAATGTCATCTCTAAGTTCTACCTGTGATTGGTAGACCACTTCTCCATTGGCTACACAGGCTGTACCAACATGTTTAGACCCTGTATCTTGCCCTAGAGTGACTTCCTGAGTATATTCAGTGCTATAATAGGTCAACTGAATAGTAAATGGCGTTTTTCTTTTAACCTTAGTTTTGTTTTGTTTAAGTAATAATCTTGCAATTACATTTTCACAAGGCATTAAAGGCTTACCTGTTTTGCTTAAAACATAAACCACTAAATTTTAATCCTTTCTATATAATAGATACTCAGAATATTACTATTCTGGTAGTGCCTATCTAATCTCTATTACCAAGATTAGAATTGGACTTCTCATCGTCAATGTTAATCAAGGTTTTTAAACCACTGACACAGGGCTATTATTATCCACACCCAACTTAACCAGTGGTCACAGAGCAACAGTCTTGAGCATCAACCGAAGGTGTGTATGTATTTCTCCTAACTAACGTAGCCAAAATTTCTTAAGGCTGAGACTTGTAAATAATTTAAGTGGTGTACTTCCACCCAAAAGGTGGTCGGTCTTTAGTCAAGCACATACTTACTCTTAATGTCTACTAAACTTGATATCTTAATTGAAAGTTCAAGTAAAGTATCTTCAATTAGTTTTTCTTCTACTTTATTATTCTTTGTACAGTAATCTATTCCAATGAACCCTACAATATAGTCTTCAGAATCTTTTACTGCATAAGTATATACAGACTCTACATGACGGTCTTTGAAGAAATAATAACTGAACGTATCTGTGTTTTCAACAAGTGATGTATCCTGTAAAAAATACTTTCCATACCTCTTTAACGAACTATTTAATACTGTAAAATTACCTCTATGTAATAACTGTGTTTGTTCAGAACAAGGTGCTATACCTTTCTTAACAACCTCGTTAGTACAACTCATCTTTTGAAATGATAATCCACTCAATGATTTTCCACCATTGTGAAATAAGAATAAATATGCTCTATCTGAGCACAGCTTATCTTGCATATGTTGTAACAAGTTATGTATATTCTCATTTATGCTATCAATGACATCAGATTCAGGAAGTGTTGGATGAGCATTTCCTATTCTTTTTACAAGTTCATCTAAAGTTTTCTTAATAGTATCGTTTTGATTAAGCGTCATCTTTATAAACAAGAAGATCATAACTGCGCTACATACGATAGTTACACCATAATCTCCAATAAACTGGACTATTTCTTTTACTGACATTATTCTCACTCACAATACAGGTCTTATATTACTATATACAATTACTAACTTACAATATAAGAGCCTTGTTTTTTAACGAGGCTCTTTAATAAATTATTTATGAGTATTGCTTATCCTACTACAAACATCGGTTTTTCATCGTCAATGGAGTTCAAAGAACCGAGGTTTATAATAGAAGTTCCGCTTGCTTTGTATATAGCAAATACGGTGTATTGAGTATAGTTTTGCATAGTGTAGTAAGAACAATTCAATGTTGTTCCTGATCCAGTAGCGGTAAAAGCAACTTTACAAGAACCATTAGCTAA
Organism: uncultured Clostridia bacterium; assembly: GCA_947628465.1. The sequence goes on along the minus strand of CANQZZ010000001.1, from coordinate 64,892 downwards.
TGTACCAGTTTGACTTGTTACCAATCCAAGAATTATTGTTCCATTATCTGGATCTTTATCCATACCAAATCTTATTAAAGAATTTGATATGGTACAAGGATATACACTTAACCCACCTGAACCTCCAAATTCAATCCTGGTTGTTGAAGAAGTATCAAGGAATATCTTTTTTGTGTCTGTAGCAAATGAAATTGTCCCGTCTACTTTTGTAGCAGAATTTATTTTACTTTCAGTTCCTCTTTGGAATTTTACGTCAGCCATATATATCAACTCTCTATAACATATTCATAAATATATAAAATAAAGTATAGTTTATTTTAGTACTACATAAGTAAATACAATTTACTATACTTCAATAACTATACTATTGTATTCTTATGGCACCCTTATGTGGAATCGAACCACAACTATGGAGGTAGAAGCTCCATGTCCTATCCTTTAGACGATAAGGGCATAAAGTAACCACTTTGACGCATCTCCGTGGCGGGCACTTTTAGTACTTCTTTAATACGTTGGTGCGGGTAGTGAGACTTGAACTCACACGATGATGCCATCAAGGGATTTTAAGTCCCTGTCGTCTACCTATTCCGACATACCCGCATAATGCTTTTGTAGATGCAGACGATTCATTCAAGATTCTCTACATTTATCTTGTCGACCAAGTATAGGTTAAGCAAGATAACACCTTATACTCGATTGTTAAGTATTTTGGCGGGAAGCCTGGGACTCGAACCCTCGGACAACTCTCCATATGGTAGGACATAAAAGAATCGAACTTTTATCACTGGTTTATAAGACCAGCGCTCTCACCATTGAGCTAATGTCCTATATCGTTGTAAGTTTAGGGTTAAAGTCGCGACGAACACTTACAAACTCGACTCTGGAGCTGATGGTCTGACTCGAACAGACAACCGGTTGATTACAAATCAACTACACTGCCATTGTGCTACACCAGCATATTTATTATTTGCCTTGTGGTATATCTTTCTTAATAGTTAAGATAATGCCAGTATCCTCTTTACAGAGGTGTTATACGCGATTATATAACTAACCCTTTCTTACTGGCAAGAAGGACCATCGTTTATCCACTACGAGGAGCGTCTGGGCATGTTGTCCAGCTCAGTCAACTAATTTAACGTGCCGAAATGACTTGACACAAGTTTTACCAGTTATATTTACCCGTAGCAGCAAGTAAGATACAACCGAGCTGTTATTCTGCCAAATAACTAAGCTTCTAAACCTCGTTCACAATAGAGTGAATTACAAAGGAAAATTGACACTCCTCACGGCTAAAGCCAGGGGATTCTTGCTTCTACGACCTTGCCTACTGATGCAGGTCTTACCTGATCTCCACAAGCGTATTGGTTCGGGCGTGTCCCGCCCTACCTTCTTTTCTTTATTTATTTTGTGCTTATATTATAGCATATTTCTATTGAAATTACAACTTAATCTTTTAGTATATCTTACTTTAATAAGTAAAAATCTTCATCTGGCCATTGACTGACTTCAATCAAAGTGGATCCTGTTATCGTATCCATGTAAACTGGTTTAGATCCAATTGCAGGAGGAAAGAAAATGTTTACACATAGAGTGTTTCCAGCCGGCGCTGTTCCTTGATACTCGCTCCATAAATTGGGGTCTGTATAAAGATATCCTCCTGCAACAGCTGAATATTCTAAGTCTGGAGCTATATTGTTATTTCGGCCCATCGTAACTGAAATAGGGTAGTTCTTCTGTTTTATCTGAATGGGTACACCTAGCTTCCCACATAAAAGATTATCAGAGTATGTTATATTTGTCATTGAGTTCTTAGCGAAAAAAGAAAATAGTCCGTAATCTGAATCTCCATACCTAATTATATACCAATCTACAGTATAGTTATAACCCAGTACATCCGTTACCCATTCATTATTTATATTACTGTGTTCACTTTTATAAACCTTACAAATAGGATTTATAGGGGGCTGTCTATCAAAGCCCTTATATCCCGTCTCGTCTATTGCACCAATCTTGAGTATGTTGTTGTCCTTATTGTAACCTAGTTGGCCATCATCAAGTTCTGCCCTCCCCCAATATTGAGAAGAGCCGCGCTTAATCTGAATTGACATATTTATTCTCCTTTATATATAATTATATAATATCAAAATTTACTTGTGAAACATATTATTATGGCTTTCAAACACACCAGAAATACTTTCCAGATACATTGGTCTACCATCAATTAAGGACTTAAATGGATAGTCATTTCCAAAATGCATCTTTCCTGCAGATTCTACTTTACCTGGAGTATTAGAAGCATCAAGATAATAGAATGTTCCTTCTCTACTTTGTTCATGAATAATCAAGATTGATTCTTGGTCATATTTATTACCAAGTTCTTTCATATTGTTAATAAACATTTCCATTCCTGATTCAGAAGAGTCTGTATTGATAACCCCAAAACTCTCTTCTTTATCCGTATACAAAGAAGTATTATCAAGGTCGGATACTTTTTCTTTCCTTTCTTGATTTTCATATCTTCCATCTACTTTGAAAGAATTGTATCCATAACCCTTAATATCACGTAACAGATTATTGTTTCTGTCTCTATTTATCTTTGCTACTTCGCGTGGAGAAAGTCTTTTATCACTTTCATAGTTATCTCTAATCCATATAGGACCTTTGAATGCTGTAATGAAGCAAATAGAATATTTGTCCGTAAATTGAATTAACCGTGACAATGAGGTTTCATTTAGAATTTCTCTATCTAATTGTTCATCTTCAACTACTCTAATCTTCATTCTTTTTATCCACCTCACTATCTGCTTCATAGTTGCCAACAATGATATTCCACAAATCTTCTTTTGTTTTCAAAGGAATATCTTTTCCATATTCATCTTGAATAATATTCTCTTCATACTGTTTACCAAAATCTAATTCATAGCACCAGTATGAAATCCATTGACTTTCATCCTTGAATACTTTTTCAAGTAATTCAATAATATATACACCTAAGTCAGGATAATCAAAAGTAAAATCCTGAATTATTTCTTCTGAGAAGTTATTCGATAATTTATACAAGGAATCATGAAATGATACGTCTTTTTCTACAATAGATAAATACTTACTAAAATCATCAAATGACAATGGATAATCTTTCATTTAATCACCAATAACTAAAGAAAACATTATACTGTTTCTTATACTTGCTATTATTCAAAGTAAGCTGAGATTTTCTTACTCTCTTATTAGCTTTTCTTTTTAGCCATTTCCAGTATTTTGTTTTATTATACTTAACTAATCTTTGCTTTCTATCATCATAGAATATAGGAAATATAGAACCGTGCTTTTCATTGTAGAGTTTCTTTAATCTTCTATTTCTTTCCTGACTTCTATAATAACCCATTACAATCACTTCTTATACGATGTATTCTTCCGCATAACCGTCGCTTGTAGTGTAGTAAATCTTTTTTATGCCTAATTCTTTAATCATTGCCATACAGGCTTTACACGGCCTACACATACCTAAAGAGCCGTCTTTCTGCTCTCTATATACATATAATGTTGCCTTACTCAAATCAACCTTGTTAATCAAAGGTAGTAATGCGCTCATCTCTGCATGAAGCATTCCTGAAGAGTATCCTTCAAATCTTTTCTTGTTATATTCCGCTTGAAGTCTATGTGTCCTTTGCTTAGAATTATACCCAGAGGATATGATACGGTGTTTATTTACTACCACAGCACCAATCTTAACTCTCGGAAAATCTGATATTTCAGAAACATTCTTTGCAACTCGGAAAAAGGAAGATTGAGTTTTTGTCATTATAATATTTCCTCTTTCTTTTATCTATCTTACAAGTATTATCATAGCACAGTATTTCAGAAATTACAACTTACTACTTCAAAATATCTATGAACGATTCTTCAACTGTTTTACCAGACAGAAGGCCTATACAAAAATCTTCATACTTATCCACATACTGCTCTGGGATAAAATCTTCTGTTATTCTTCCATCGGTAATAAACCAATCTATAATATTAGTTTTGCTAATTTTCTTATTATTTGGTTTTAATCTGATACTATTTACTTTATCAAACCAAGCCTGCATTTCTAAACAATGATGATTAAAATCTGGGCTTTCTAAACCACTTTTCATTATCTTTAGAAAATGTTCTGAAAACTTCTTACTTAAATTACTACACAGCTCTATTGCATGACCTCTTGTGTAAGCCATTTCAAGTAAATTGTTTTCAAAAATATCAATCTTCATTAACTAATATTACCTCGCCGGTTTCCATCCATCATCAAGATAACACTTATAGTGTTCACTAAAATCATAATTTATTCTAGGATTTTCACGCAGACCAAATTCTGTTTTAATTTTGGGAATAAATTCGTCTTCATCGATATTTGGATTCATCCAAACAATAGGTCTACCTGAACTACTAAACTCTACTCTTCCTCTCGGATAATAGTTATAAGGAATATTTTTACCAACTTTTAACTCTTTCCATAATTTTTCATGATTATATGTTAATCCACTTTTAGATACACCATAACTATCATTTATAAAAGGAAAAGCCAGCAATTCATTATCAACTATCCAGAATACACCACGAGATTGCTCTTTAGCTTCAGATATCTTCAATTTAATACCTCTAGTATTTTAATATAGATATATTATAGCATAATTACTTAGTAATTACAACTTATCGTGTAGCTTCACTATTCTTTGATTTTTGCTTCCTCTAAACGGTAGTGTAATATCTCTTTCTTGTAGAATAAACTTACCGTCTACTAATACATCTACATATCCTAGTATGGTATTAGCGATATTTTGATGATAATGATTGTCAGTAACCGTATCAACAATTTCTTCATAAGTATAGCCTGTATATAACCAAATAGTCTTATTTGGTAATGTATCTTTTACTACTTTGCATAACTTTAATACGTCTCTGCAATTATCAATAAATAAGGGGTCACCACCTGAGATAGTTAATCCATCAATATATGGCCTAGCAAGTAGTTTTAGTATTGTCCTTACAGTTTTATCTGTAAACTCTTTTCCATTATCTGGATCCCAGCTTTCCGGATTATGACAGCCAATACAGTGATGGGAACACCCACTAACAAATAAAACTACTCTAATTCCTTCTCCATCAACAACGGAGCAATCCATTATATCAAGATAATTCATAGGTTGCTCCTTTCTTATCTTACTACTGGATAATCAATTCCCTCACACTGTAAAGCTATCTTTGGAAGTTTCCCTTTTTTTGCAAGAGATAAGTACTGCTCTACTATGCACAAGTCACATCTACTTTTACAATACTTGTTGCCTTTTTCTTTAACCTGTTTACAATCAAAAGTATGAATCACATCGTCCAGAAAAAGAAGGAACGCATCCATCATTTCTTTCTTTGTAAAATTCACTTTTACTTACTCCTTTACTTCTTCTACAATAACCCCAGTGTGTTTAACTCTATCTTGAACCTCTGCTTGTTTACCTGCATTAAAAGCGGTTTTGTAATCTCCGGTTAGATACCCTGTAACTCTCTTTAATTGCTGAATATTTCTTGATCCACATCTTGGACAGACATCATCAAGGTCTGTATCTTGATACCCACAATCATTACATAGATTATTGTCAGTATTTACAGCGAAGTAAGGAATATCTTTATCCATAGCATAGTTAACAAGTTTTTCAAGTGCTGAAGTATTATTCTTTACAGTACTATCTAATTCTACATAAGTAATACATCCCGCAGAAGAATATCCTGTTAGTTGACTTTCAATATCAATCTTTTCAAAAGCATTCATCTTCTTCCATACAGGAACATGAATACTATTTGTAAAGTAATCATGGTCACTAACATCTTTGATTATTCCATACTTTTCTTTGAACTTATTCATTGCTGTAAAACAAAGTGTTTCAGCAGGAGTAAAGTATACTCCAAAATTCAGTTTATAGTTCTCTTTGTATTCTGCAGCTTTTTTCTTAAATAGCGACTCGATTTGCTTGGCTACAACCATTCCTTCTTCAGTAGTGTGGTCTTTACCTATAAGAATTTGTAACGCCTCAGCAAGCCCAAGCTGGCCTATAGCTAATGTTCCATGCTTTAGTGCACTACGTATTCCTTCTTCAGGAATATATCCTGCCATAGTTCCGTTTTCATACATAAACTTAGCAGATTCTGGTGATTGACTACATATATAATCAAATCGTTCAATCAGCATATCTTTAGCTTCTTCAATCTTTTGATTAAGTAAATCAAAGAAGTTATTAATCAATTCTTCTTGAAATCCATCATCATCTGATGAAGAAATACCATTAGATATAGATATAAAGTTTCCAGAATTTATTGTTTTAGTTTCTGCTATCTTTGCAAGTTCAGGAAGAATGATAGTTACAGGACAAATGTTCCCTCTACCATCTTTTAACTGACCAAATCCATTGATATCATAACCATTTGCTGTGCGGCAGCCCATTGTAGAAAAATATGTTCTGGGGTCATCTTTATCATAACCAGCATTTCCTGACCAATCTACATTAGCATAATTCGGGTAAAGACGTTTAGCTGTAGATTCAAGGGCAAGCTGGAATAAGTCGTAATTTGGTTCTCCAGGATGTCTATTTACTCCATTCATGCACTGAAAAATACCACAAGGAAAGATAGGTGTCTTATGAAATTTTCCCACACCCTTAATAGATCCGTTCAATATAGCCCTTGTAACCATTCTACCCTCTGGAAGAGTGCAAGTGCCATAATTGATGGAAGTAAAAGGAAGCTGATTACCACTGCGAGATTGCAGGGTATTTAGATTATGATACATTCCTTCAACTGCTTGTTTTAACTCTTTTTCTGTCATGTCAAGAGCATAATTACAAATCGAAGGATGCTTCCAATATTCAACTGAGTTAATAGATACTTTTCCAATATACTCATTTATTGTATCTTTATCAACTTCAATATTAAGAATGTATTTCAACCCATCAATATAATGCTTGAAATAACTCTTCCTTACATAAGGAACCATTGTCCAATCTAGATGTGTTGCGCTAACTCCACCAAACTGCTGTAACGATTGTAATTGGAATAAAACTGCAAGAAGCTGAAAAGCCGTATTAACACTATTTGCTGGTCTTACATCTGTCTGACGAGTATTAAAACCTCTTGAAAGTAAATCATCAAAAGGAATAGATAAACAGTTGTGCATTCCTACAGCATAATTATCCAAATCATGGATATATATTAGATTATTTACATGATTTTCTCTTGCCATATCGCTAACACAATTCTCAAGAGCAAATCGTTTTGTTAGTATTCTAGTTGCTTCACCTGTTCTTCCACCAAAACTATGCTCATCTAGATTAGCGTTCTGATTCTCAATGTTCATCCCAGACATCTTGGCTTGGATTTCTTTCATAAACTCCTTGTAAGTATCTCTTACCATGCCTCGCTTATACCTATAGGTTATATAAGCCTTTGCTACATGGTAAGCATTTGCTTCCATAAGTTCTTTTTCTACTTGGTCCTGGATGTACTCAACGCTTCTTGTTCTATTTAGTTTTTCATAGTTTTCGGAAATATTGTCAACTATTTCTCTAATAGTTTTCTGATTTATCTGATGACTTTTTACAGTGATTGATTCATTTGCCTTTCTAATAGCCTCATAAATCTTCTCTTTTTGAAAGTCAACCTCTTTGCCGTCTCGTTTTACAACCTTCATAGGCAACCTTCCTTTCCAACATGTGTATTAGTTTATACAATTCATGTCAAAGAATCATAGCATTACTTCTATAACTATTATAATATATAATATGAGAAATTACAACTTATAAGGGAACAAGTTTATTCTTGTTCCCTTAATATAATACTGAAATCTATCATATTTCATCAACCAATTTTCTTAACCAATGTTATCTTCCCTGAAAATCCTAAACCATTCACAGTTCCAGACAGCCTATTATTCTTTGGCATTAACCTGGTGTCAACAACAAATTCAAGCATACACCCATTCTCTAGTGTATATCGGTGTGTGCTATCAGTATGTTTATCAGATTTGGTATCGCAGATGATTACTTTCCACGAATTACCTTCATCTGTTTCAATATAGAATCTGTCTCCTACTTCACCATAATAAGTTCCCATAGCTACACAGTAGTATTCATCATCTACAACTAATAATCCATTACTTAATACTGTAGCCGATTTAGCAACTTGGTAAGCCTTACTTCTAGTATTAGTTATACATCTATAATCCATATAACTTTTGAACGCCCTTGCTCCCTCGGCTATTAAATAACAATCTTCATCAATAGCATCTTTATCCTCTACAATAATACTACAGGTTATCTCTTCTTGCTGTAAAGTATCTGTAGATTCATTTAAGTAATTAGAATCCGTTTCAAGTTCTTCTGGGATAAGTAGTAAAGATTGTTCATCTGTTTCTACTTCGGTTGTTTCTACGATATTCGTACTATTACTATGTTCTGTAATAGACTTTAGATGTGGTTCACTAAATTTAACTATTGTGAATACTAATAATGAAATTATAACTATGAGAATTGCTTTTTTCAATCTACGTACAGACCTACCAAGATTTTTAACTGTGCTTTTGATACTAATACGCTTTCTCTCCTTTAATTTCTCATAGACCTGTCGTCTATAATACTTTTACTAGATGATTGAGTTCTTAATACTTCAAAGACCCAATTCATATCTTATTCAGTTGTCAATAGATTTTCAGTATTGTTGGCTTAGAATTATACCTCCATAAAGGTACCCTTTATAAATACAATTCTAAGACAGTGAAAAGTAGATAGAATACAGATTATCTTGAATCTTTCTTACGGAAATATCTCCAAGAATGCCTTTATATTCACAACAAGGAAAGCTTGTTAGTATTTCATCTCCCTCTTGACAAACAGAGTTAAAATCTTCAAGTGACTTTGCATAGAAAGTAAACCACTTCTTATTTCCTAGTTCTTCTTTTAATGATCCGTAAGAGGATTGAATCTTTCCCTTTTTACTTGTAATAATCATATCCCATTCAATAGCTTGCCCGCAATAAGGACAATACTTATATCCACTTACTAATTCATTTCCGCAGTAAGGGCACTTAAATCTATTCTTGCCGTTGCTTTCTGGTCTTGTAGGAATTTGTTTCTCAAGCGCCTTAGCACACGATAAAATCGTTTCTCTCTTTATGCAGTCTATATACTCCCCTTCCCAAATTCCATCCGGCCTCATCATTGCTATAGCTAAAAGCTGATATAAGGGCTTGATAGCATTCTCCCTCGTTGGCAACCAATAACCATCCACGTTATGCTCTTTGTATTCTTTTATTTCTCCTTTACTCAAATCCTCTGTCATTCCTTCCAAAGTTGAAATGGCATGTTTTAAGACAGGAATACTATCTGCGCCTGACATATCATAGATAGAACGAATCCCACTTCTATCTTCTCCGTTATCTGGAAATACACTTTCCTTGTAATACCACCGTGCGTAGTTGTACGTGATATTCAACCATGCTTCAGTAGTACCTACAACAGCGTATGTACCGCCCTTCATAGCATGCGGAGAATCAAACTGGATTGTATCTTTTGTTACAGGATCAACCAATCTAATATCGTAACTCATTTACTATCCTCGTTATTGCAAGATTCTGTTTTATCATCTTCTTCTGACTCAAGTACCTTATAGATTTCTTCAGGAGAAGCATTTGTATCAATAATTCTAATGGTAATATCTTTTAATTCATCGTCTTTATCAAGGTCAAGGTCCTCATTATTATGTAGCTGATAGCTTCTTCCGATCCAGAAAAGAAATACTAAACAAGAAATAGAATAGCCAATAATTAGTCCCCAGATGAAACCAGTCATAATTAAATCTCCTTAACTAATATCTTAAAATCTTCTTCTAACCCTTGCCAATCTTTTTCACAAAAGTAATTTGAAGCAGTACGATACTGAACGAATCTGTACTGGTCCTCGAGAATTCTTAATGCATCACCACAAGCATTATTTGTAAATAAATCTACTAACTCAGAATTACTATAACTATTTTCAAGAAACTCTTCCCATCTTATGTCCCAAACATCTGGACTTTCTTTTTCCAGATAATAAAGTGCTTCAGGAAGAGAATTATATGCATTATTGTTAAGATAGAATGTCATAGCACATCTCCATATAGAAAAAGGTCTTCAAATACCTGTTCATCTGTTTTATCTTCAATGTATCTTTGTTTGGAACAATAAAAGTTCTTGAAATCATCAACCATACGAGATTTAATATTTTCTTTCTTTTCTTTGTATTGAGCTTCTTTTTCTTCTAACATACTAATCTGAGCTTTGATTGTAGGTGTAGGAATCTTTGCTTCTCTATGCTGAATTTCTGTAATAAGACGACTTACAACTCTACAGGAATCTTGAAATACTTGCTTATTCTGATTGCCACCACAGCACTCCATGTAGTATTCAATATCTTGATAATAATGCCTCTTATCAAGGGCCTTCTGAATCCTCGGCAAAATCTTATCAAGAATACCGACGAGAACTGCAATAACAATAAAGATTTCAATGTATACCATAAAATCAATAAGTGTATTCATGTTTTAATCCTCTCTTTATTTATTCTTCTGTTTGCTCTTCTTCAGACACTGAATCATCTCGCATTACAATATCATAAATACCTTCAATACTATCCCACTTACCAGCTTCTGCAAGATTATGCACCTCGTCGAATACATCATAAACAAACTCATCGTAGATAGATTGAAATACAAAATCCGCAGATTGTCTGCCTCTTGTCATTCTATTTAAGATTTCTGTTGCTGAGTACGCTTGGTCTACGAATTCATCAAAGTAATCATCAGCATAACCGCAGGTAATGGCCTCATTCAAAGCATCATCCAGATTGTCAAATTCTTTCTCATCGAAATAGAATTTTCTCATACTAAAAGATTCCTTTCTTTTAACTTATATCTATATTATAGTATATTTTGAAATAATTTACAACTTACACTGATGTACATTACTTAATATGGCTCAACATCATCACAATCCAAGCGAGTTCTATCCAATGTAAGATGTCTTCCACAGCTTGATTTTTCAGGACAAATGTTATATCCCCGTGCTTCACACTTAGGAACAAGGTAATTAGTAAATTCAAGAAGTTCTTTGTCGAAACCTTTTTCTGCTTTACTTCTCATCTCATCAATCATCTTTTTTGCAAGTTCTCTGATTTCCCATTGTGCTCTACTGCACAACCTCTCATTACAGAAGTGCATTAGTTCTCTACCGTTCATCTTTAATTCAAGAGTAGTGCAACAAGCGTTCGGAAGAACCATTCTAGCGTCTTCTTTGGGCACACCAAGTTTAACTAGTTCAAGATAAGCAAAAGCGCAGTTAGTCATAAAAGATTTATAGGCAAACAGTGCTTTTTCATCTTTTTCTATGCTCTTTGGGATAACATAATCAAAAGCACTTTCATCACAGTATCGTTGTGATCGAACTGCAAAAGAAGCAATACGATGACGAGTTAATTGAGCAAGAAGAGCTCTACTTACACCGGAAATATGAAATGTAAAATCTGCAAATTCAAACACACTTTCATGACCGGACAGATAGCAACTTTTTGCAATAGCTCCCTTTGCTGGTTTACTATTGTAACAGTTACAAGCTGCTGCTTCGATACAGGAAATAGGATTCTGAGTATACTTTGTTAAAGTTACTTCCATTATACACCAACTCCCACAATCTTACGTTCAGATACTTTCTTCAACATTTCAAGAAATACTGTATCAAACATTACATTTCCATCCAATACTTTTTCAAAGTTCTTTTCAGCGTAGCTGCTTGTTGCACGTTTAGGTGCTTTATGAGTAAAATAATCAGAAGCAGCTTGTACTACCTGCCATCCAGTGTCCTTAAATTTCAAAAGGTCAGGAGCAAACATGCAAGCCATAAAGCTATCTTTCTGCTCTTCCATATTACTAACCTGACGCTCTGAGGCTTTTTCGTCTACAACAAATACTTTATCAAGTACTGATCTAACCTCATCTTCACTTACTTTAGTATCAGCCAGCTTTTCAGCTGTTTCACTAAGTTCTTTCATGTACTTACAAGAAAGATTAAGAGTTTCTCTCGCCTGCTCAAGTTTACCTTTGATATCACCAACATGCTTGGTAGACCACTTACGAGGAGAATTTTCAAGGGCAAAATTCAAAGTATTCTGACAAACAACACGAGTAGGGGTTAAGCAAACTTGAACTGGATGAGAGCCATCAAATCCGTTTGTAAAACAAACATACGGGATAATCTCATCTCCAAGAATCTCTTCTTCTGGAAGCTGTGCAAGAAGAAATACACGCTTACCGCCAGAAAGAGAACCTGCGGTTTCATACTTTACTTCGCCACCAACAAGGGAATCTGTAAACTCAAAAGCATCTTCGTTCTGAGTAATCTGATATCTGCTCTTGGTAAGGCCAAGAACTGCACCATCAATATCACGAACATTTGCACGATAGCCAGGAATTTCAACTCCGTTAGTATAAATTGGCATAGAGTTTACTTTCCAATCAAGTCCAGCAATACGAATAGCTTCTTTAGAATTAGGAGCCTCTTCAACTGGAGTACCAAGACCGTGCCACGGAACAAACCTTCCATTTGTAGCATTAGAAACATACATAAGGGATTCAACTTCTGCGGGCATAATTATTACTTCCTTTCTTTTTACTGTAATATATTATAGCATATTTTACTGTAAATTACAACTTATTATGCAAGAGCTTTTCCGTTAATAGAAAAAATATTATCATAAGAAACTGTAAAATACTCACAAGGTGCTTTTGTTTTCTTATCACTTTCATTAAGGCACTTATAGAACCAAGAATTTTCGAACTCTTCCTTTGTCATTGTAATGCGTTGACCTTTAGAATCTACAACTACATATTCAATCTTACAGTTACCACCAAAAGGAATAGTAGCACAGCAAAGATAAAACTTAGCTGTATTCCTATTAAACTTACAAGTGTTCTTATCAATCCAAACCCAGTTATTAGTTACAGGTTTCTTTTCTTCTGCCTTCTCTTGAAGCTTTTCAGCAACTCTGCGAATCTTACTGTAAGCAACACCAGTTCTGACAGTAGTACTAACTATCTTGTATAGTTTGAGCTCTTCAACATGAACTCCCATCTCTTTGGTAGCTTTCTTGGAAAACGGAACCTCAGTCTTATAAGTGATTCTAAAGAAAGAACCTGGATGAACACACTTAAGAGCTTCATGAACTTTTTCGTAGATTTCTACTGCCATTTTACATTCCTCTTTCTTTTATTTATTGTGATTATATTATAGCATATTTTCAGGAAAATTACAACTTAATTTACTGTCAAATTTAGAATTGAATACAAAAAAAAAGACACCGTATTCATATACGGTGTTTTAACATGTTTACATACTATATCTCGTCAAAGTATTCTACGGCTTTATCCCCGTTATATTCCCTAAATGATTTTACTTTACTTAGTAATATATCATCATCAGCTGTATACTCAACAAAAACTTCATTTTTCTTATTCCATTTGCAATATATTCTATTCTTATCTCTATCTTGTTTTATATATCCAAATATATTGCTATTATCTACTTTTGCAAGTACTAAATCTTTTGCTATACTTTCTATCTGCTGTTTGGTTAATAGATTTTTACGAACTACTATTTTATTTACTTTTAGTTCATAATCATCATCGTAATATACCCTTGACATCTATATCTGCTGTACAACCTCTTAATCACTTATGATAAAACTATCTTCTGGCCAGGATAAACTTTTGGCCCATTTAATGAAATTATTGATTGAGCTGATACTCCGAATTTCATAGCAATCAGATTGATGCTATCTTTAGGCTTAACTACGTATGTTATGATTTTTCTTTGAGTAGTTTCTGCCTTTTTCCTCTGCGCTATTCGTTTTCTTGCTGACAATAGTATCACCCCATATTCAATAGTAGACCACATTGGTCACCCTTAGCTATTTTTCTTCCATAGAAATCATAGGTAGTATCAGCACTTCTTATATACTTTCCCTTTATTCTACCATAGAAATCTTTTACAGTCTTATCACCGTTGCTATAGATATCTATCTTACCTATTACTTTTCCTCGCCAATCTTGTATTCTTTCTGTACTTAATAGCTGTGCCATATTCTATTCCTCTACTAATGTGAATTCTTTTACAAGTAATTCATGAGCAACTCTTAATTCACAATCGCCATCTTCAAGAATTTTCTTGTGCTCACGTGAATGTAACTGACCTGTGATCTTAACAAAATCATTAACAGAAGATTTACTTATTTCATTCGCTAATTTTCCCCAAGCGATGCAAGGAATATAGCTGCTTAGTCTTCTGCTGCTTCCGTTTTGAATATTATTAGCGATTATAAAGTGTATATTTTGCTTTCCATCTTTAGTATTTCTTAGTGGATTTATCTTGCAGATTCTGCCATCAATTTCACACTTATTACTTACATCTTCTAATACTATTTCTGGTAAATCAAAATAGGTAAAAACATAGATATTTACTTTGTTTGTATTGTCTTTGCACTTTTCTGAGAACGACCTGACATTTCCTGTTAAAGTAACAAAATCATTATCTTTATATCTCGTATTGGATAAAGACTTAAATTTTAGGTCTATAACATCTTCTTGACCGTTCTCTCGTTTTGCAATCAGCTGGGCCTTATTAAATATAGTTGAACCAATTCTATGCGATTCTTGTATATCCTTTATTATCCCAGACAGGTATACTGTGTTCATTACTATCTCTCACTTTACAAGCCAAGTTTCCATTCTTTCTCGCTATATACATAGGGTAGATACCTTTTCCATGACCCGTCATGCCAGATATAGATTGTAGCTGACTTATATCTAAAAAGGTTTGCTTTCTCTCCCCATTTTTCGGGGTCTTCTCCAGAAGGAACGGGAGGAACAGGCTCATCTTCATCGTATATTCTTATTCCACCAGATATTTCAGGATATACTGTATTTGAAGTACCTTCTATATTATTACTTACTTTCTTGGCTTGTGCATATATTTCATATGTTTGATAACCATTTTCCCCAACACTTAGATTTTCAATAATTGAAGTAATTCTTGAAGTGCCAGTTGCTTCATTATCAATCTTAACTTTAACTTCTTGTTTTGGCTCGCCTACTACACCATAAAAGTATCTCCATTCATTACAACTACTATCTGCGGTAACTGTAATGTAACAAACATCTCCATATAGCTTATATGTTAATACTATTTTTGGAGGAACAGTGCTTACATTATAGATTGTAGTACTATTTGTTATCTTATTATTATCTGACCTTCTTACTTCTAATGTATAATCTCCTACTGTCCCTGAAGATAATGCTACTTCTTTCTTAGGATCTACTTCTGCTGTAGTATCATCTAAGTATCTATTGTTCAAATAGAAACGTACATTATAATCAGAAGTAAACTGTAATGTGCCGGTTGTTTGTGATAATGTTGTAATCTTAGGACTTTCTATTCTAGGAACTGAACAATCAACTCTTAATGGTGTTGAATCATTAGTCCAATCTGAATTATCGTTCCTACAACTTGCAACTATATAATGCAACCCATTACCGTATCCAACTGCTCTTTGAACTGTACAACTGCCATAGTATCTATTGTTTGTCATTACTCCATTTGATACTATGGTTCTTGTATTCCCGTTCTCTTCATAAATCTTTACGTTGCAATGTGTAGCTGTAGAAGAACAGGTAACAACATAATCAATAGTTGTTGCGGTATAACTTGTACTATTCTGTAAACTTACACTTGGTGTATTAGGAGTTTTCTTCTTATCCGGTCTATTTTCATAATATATAGAAATAGACTTGCCATTAGTTCTACCAGATGTTGCATTTATTGTTAGTGTTTGATTATTACTAGGATAACTAGGACAAAGTATTCTTATCCTAATACTTTGACCAGGTGATACAACAGCTTCAGGACTAAAAGTAAAAGTATACTTATCTGTTTGTGCCCAATCAGGATAAGTGCCTACTCCAGATTGATAAACCGTACCTGTACGCCTTGTTATTCTTACAGTATCTGAACTGTAATTTCCTATCTCCAAGTGTGTATCAAAAGGACTTCCGTTCCCATATGAATAAGTACCATTTACAACATCACATACACCATCAACTGTACCTGCATATAAATCAATTCTACTTATATAAGCTTTTAAGGTACTGCTTGGATTATTGAATGTTGTTAAATTTTGAAGGGATCCAGTTCCATTATAAGACCAACCATTGTCCCGGTCTACATTCATTACAGGCATATCTTACAATACCTCATTCCACAAGCTTAAAGAATATTTGGCCATCCGTCCCAGTTGTAGGAAGAGTCTTCCCATAGGTTGTATTTTCTCCAGAAGGGTTAGTTAAGATAAGCTTAATTAGCTTGTTAATATTGATATTCTCAAATACATTATAAGTGTTTATATCACTTCTGTTTGCTGTATCATTATTCCAAGTAACTTTATTATTACTACCTTTGCTAATACTAAAATTACCGACCTTGATTGTATCTGCTGTATCAAATAATTCTGTATTAGTAGTATTATTACTAAAGGACTTGGTTTTATCTGAGGTACCACAATTTACTTTCTTACTTTCTGCACCATTTCCTGCAAACAAATAAGAAGTTTGTGTATTTATATATAGCTCTCGTTCTTCTAGAGTTCCTGGGTCTTTTTCTCCACCATTTATACTAATGCCAACATTTAAGGTTGTTTTATTATCTCTTTCGCCAGAAAAGGTCTCAGTCTTTAGCTGAGACCATGAATGGCGGCTATCCTTGGTTTCTGATATACTCTCTAATTGTGTCATAGCTTGCACCTTCTCCAATTGAACAAACAAAATATCCATCACTCCAAGATGTCCTTTCTTTCCAGAAGATGGTCGGTCTTTAGCCGAGCATAGCTTCACTTTCTGGCATGGCTTACTCCCTTGCTTTGTGTTTCTCTTTTTCTTGCTCTTTTCTATACTCTTCTACTATCTTGATTTGCTCTTCTGTCCAAGGAATTTCTTCTAATTTAGTTTCTCCGGAATTTACGCTTTGAATGAATCTTACGGCATCCTTCATCCTTTTAGCGTCTTCATCATTTTCAATAGCCATTTCTATTTCTTTTTCTTTAACGTCTAGAGAATCTAAATACCACTGGATTACTTCATTCTGTTCATCTTCGGAAGCTTTATCAAAATTATCATCAATTTCTAATCCAATGTCACTTAGAAGCAATCCATCAAGATGGTCAATGTGATGTTGCATAACAATGGCTGCTAACCCCATTAACTCTACTGATTGTACTTTTCCCATCGGTGTTTGATAGATAACGGTAATTCTTGAGTTACGAAGCCTGATAAATTCTTTTCCTGGAATGCTGTGGCATTTTTCTCTTGATAGCTGCATTCCATGAGATTCTGTGATAACTGGATTTACAAAGGTTCTTAAATCACCATTAAAGTTGATTACAATAACTCTCTTGTCGTGACCAATCTGATTAGCTGATAAAGCAGACATATCAGGAGTTGCTCTAATTGTAGCTTTTAAGTCAAGAACAATATCTTGAATATTCATGTTCTTTTTCTTAGTGTCTACTTCATCACACCGCTCAGACAACTTTTCATAATCAGTGATTACTTCTTTTACTCTTTTATCATTTGCTTTAAGTACTTCATCAAACTTAATAATTTTCGTATCCATTAGTCTTCTCCCTGAATTTCTTGCATGACAAGTGAATATTTATCATTATCAAAATCAGCAGATAATGTAATAATATAATTATCATTTGTATAGATTATGTTTGAAACGGAAGAATTTACAATAGATGAGTCTTCAGTTTCATCTAAATCTTCATATCTGTCTAACTTTGTAAATGCTTTGCTAAAATCTTCCGATGACTCAAAATCAATTACATAGTTACCATCAGAATTTAAGGAACCCTTTTCATGTATCCCAATTTCACTTAGGAATTCTTCCATCGTTATATACCTCTAATATTAAATACAATTTATAGTAAAGTAATATCTTTGATTATTGATTTATTTCTATTCAATACTTCCGTGCCAAAATTATCTCCAGATTTTTTCTTGACCCTTGATAACTCTTGCCTTTCATACTTCTTTACTTTGCTTTTTCTTTGCGGCATATCCAATAAGTATTTTACATAGAGAAGAGTTTCATAAGAACTCTTTACCGGCTGAATAGTTTTCTTTAATTCTTCAATTCTTTCCGGTGGAATTATGTTTTCTTCTACTTCTTTTGACATATCTTCTAATACTCTTTGAAGCTGCAAATATTGAAAATAGATATTATTAAAGTATTCGTCAAACTGTTTCTTTGACACAATCATCTCTCCTTAAAAATATATGGATGATGACTTTTTGTAAATCATCATCCATATAATCAACAGTAAGTCATCTTTCTAAACTTATATATGAAAACCAAGCTGCCCAATTATTAGTTTTACCAGATAAAAGGAATAGACCAGCTATCAAGAATAGTATCTAACCAGCCATTTGACTTTATCAGTCTTTCATATTCTTTACAGGCTTGTTCCCCAGAATAAGAAGTAGTATAAGGACCATACTTCTTATTGAAATCAATAAGTGCTGCAAGACGCTCTTCTTTCGCCTCTTTAATACTTTGAATAGGTTCTTTTAACATAGTCTCAATCTGAGCTTTAGTTTCTTCAATCAATTCTTGAACCTTTACCTCTGCATTATCATAAGCGTCTAAAGCTTCCCGATATTTCTGCTCAGCAGTTTCTATTCTTTTCGCTGCTGCCTTCTTACTAAGTGCATTCTTTTCTTTAGTCTCTGTAAGCTCACTTTCTGCCTTCTTCAAGGATTCCTCAGTGTCATACATCTTCTTTGTTAGTTCACTATAGAATTTCATTTCAACAATCTCCTTACTTACTGGACTTACCTATATAGGACTTACCAGCTTGACTTATAGATTTTAGTATATGTAAAGGGCAACTTGGTTGTCAATCTAGTAGTAATCTTCTGATTTCTGAACATACATTATCAGGAGTTACAACAATAAAAGTTTGAGATGGCTTACTCGTTAGCCGTAAATCTTCTGCAAAGTCATCCACACCCATTAGGGTTCCATTAGAAACTCTAAGACACTCATGCTCTTCTTCACAAGCAAAATGATGTAAATGTGCAGTTAATACCAAATCATGCTTTTCACCAAGCATGTGCATCATATTATCAATCACTTTACGTGGTTTATCTTTATGCCCATGTACAGCTGCTACTTTGAAATTTCCTACTGTGAACGCAGCTATATCTGTTGCTGTTGATTTATTATCAATAATAATTCTATTGTTATCTGACAATCTTTCTTTTAAGTACCAAGGAATAATTCTTGCTAAAGACTCCAGGTCGAGCGAATCTCCTTTAACTGGCTCAAGTCTCGAATGATTATCCAGTACATCATGATATACAACTTTTGTAATTTCTGACAGTTCAGTTAGCATTTCTGCTAAAGTTTCAGCTACATGCATTACTTGTGAAATTACATCTTCACGGCTTTGTAGACGAATAGTCAGATGAATTCTTCCTGAGATCAAATCTGAAAGATTTACCACATGTAGTTCTTTAATACCTTTTTCAAGGACAATATCTTTCGCTTGACTAATAAGACTATATACTCTGTCGGCAAATATTTCATCATTATATGAATTAAATGGATTATCAATCTCCATCCCATAGTGCCAATCAGAAAGCATTAGAATACCCATAGTATTGGAATACAGAATGTTTGCATTCTTATTTGAGCTATTACTGTTTAAGATTTTCTTGCTTGACATGACCTCTGCAAAATCATGAGCAATCTCTTTGATTGTTTCTTCTCTTGCTAATCTTCTAATGTAAGCATTATTTTGAATTCTTTCCTCTGATAACTTTACTCTAGCTTTCTTTAACTCAAGAAGAGTTTTTGTATATTCGTCTTGTTCATTCTGATATACCTTGTTAGTTTCATCCAGGACAAGAAATTTCTTTGATCTCTTTCTATAATAAGATTCCCAGTGACTTTCACCAAGTTCTCTATTCATAATGGTTGCAAGATTATACCAGCTAATGTCATCATCCTGAAATTTTTGATTATAACACCGCAATTCATAGTGATAGGTAGATTCTCCATCTATTCGTGTATACTTATCTTGGATTATATTATCCATTTTCATCACCTTCAATTTCATCTACTTGCGAGTTAGAAATATTCTGTAGTATTTTTCTAACAGCTTCCGTTACATTCTTTCTAGACCTTGTGTTCAAGTCTGATTCAGTTAAGATATTTACCTGATTATTCTGTGTTAAAGAAATCAGCTTATTATCCTTAACTTCATTTTCATCAGAGGTTAATTTCATGGAAGAATCTTCAAGAACTTTCCAATAGTTTAACAAAACATCATTACTAAACGTATCTGGCATTGTTTCCAGTCTTGTTGACATCTCTGCTGAAACTAAATCCAATAACTCATTAACTTTTGATGCTCGTACAATCTTCTTCTTCTTTGCGTTTATATTAAAGAGTTCTGTTAAATCTTTAATCTTTTCCGGATCAGACTCTCTCATGATGGAGTCGGCTATCTCAGATAAATCTTTACTACTTGATAGCTTTTCTAAACTTTCATCATTCTGCACTATAAAAGCTCCTTATAGGTTTTATTGATTCTCTGACCAATCAACTGGTTAGCTTTTTTAATAAGTACACTTTCATCTGCTTTACATCCTTCTATTACACTTTTTTCTAGGTTCTTTGATGGAATAAATTTATACTTTACCTCATTGTTTACAAGAATAAATACAATAGTTCCAATCCCTATATCTACTTCCAGCTTATTATCTACACTATTTTTCAAGCAAAACATATAGTGAGATATAAGAGTATTAAACTGATTTGATAGTCCAACTAGATTATATTCTTGAACTCCGCATAGTTGGGATAGATCATTTAATGCATTCTTTGTCATCTTAACTTTCTCATTATTAAAATGGGATTTTTATTAGATAGTGATTTTACAAGATTACTTAGATCAAACGATATTGAAAACAGATGACTATCCAGCCTTTCAGAAACTACTTTCTCCCAAGTATATGTATTTATATCTTTTAAGGTAAGTAGTTCTCTACGTATTTGTTTTTCACTAAAATGCAAATTCATAATCTTTTATTACTTCTCTAATTTTTTTGTACAACTCAAGTAATTCCTTTTTGCTACAATAACTAAAGTCAAATCTGTCTAGTACACTATCTAAAGAATGCTTTTCTATGTCTACTTTTTGATACAATAGTAGTCCGTTGCATAGCATTTCTAATTCTTCTATTGTTGGTATCTTTATGGTTAGACCGCCAAACAATTTACATAGTTTTAACAGATTAGACTTATCTAAAACATACGATAGCCTTGATAGTGTTGAATATTCTGGTTCATCATTTAACTTAAATAAAACAAACAGCAGCAAACTATAAAAATCTTCGTCTTTTAATTCTTTTATATCTTTAGTTAGCACGCTACTCACCGAACAATTCTATTACTTCTTCATAGTTTATCCCTACTGAGGAATCAATAATCTCACATAAATCTCTACCTATAGTTGCTGTTAATTCATTACATAATATATTTATATAATCGCTGTATGCTTCATTCAATGAAATAAGAATACATTTACCATCATATTTTTTATCTTGAAATGCTTTTATAATTTTTTCGTCTGTAATACTTCCGGTTGACTTTAGGTGTGAGAGCCTCTTCATCTCTTCTTTGTTGAAGTTTAGTCTGTTCCAGAAAGTTAAAAGTACACTAGTTTTTATGTTTATCCATTCATCACTATTCTTCTTCTTAGGGATCTTTGAAAAGAACAATTCTATTGTACCACTTATTTCGGAAATATACAACTTGAAATCAGAAATCCAAAGTTTATCTGATAAAGAACTTAGTAGATTTCTAAAACTATATTCTCTCACATTATCTGGTATATCTTCTTTTGTATTCTTATTTTCATATATATAGTCATATAAGGAGAATTTAAGTATCTTTTTCAAGTACGGTAAAATATAATGGATATCCTTATCATGTTTTCCTCGTAGCCTTAATATTCTTAGAAATACTTTATTAGCAGTAAGAATACTAAAGTATTCATAATCTAAAGGATTATTAAAGTAATGGCTTTTCTTAGCAAGTAAATCTATAATTAGATATAAATACTGATAAAGCGTGTAATCGTTACAAGTGTCTTCATACGCATTATTATCTATCCATTGACACATCTGACTATACGTTATATTTGCTGGTTTATGATATATCATTGCTCTACTCTTGAAATCTTGTCTTTGTCTTTTATTACTTTAATAATATTATCAACGGGAACTTGTAATTCATCTGCATGGTGAGAAATAATAAATATAGACTCTATATCACTTAAATCTTCATTTATTAAATCAATAATCTTAGAACAACCTTCCTTGTCTAGATTATCAAAGATCTCATCCAGAACGATAATAGAACTGCTAAATCCAGTATAGCTACATAACATATCTCTAATGGCAAGTTGTACCACTACATCAACTTTCTGCCTTTCGCCTCCAGATAGCATTTCATACTCTTTTTCATTTAACTTAACTGATACATTATTCTTGTCAAGTGAAACTGAGATTACTCCTTCTTCAAAAAGAACCTTACTTAATTCCTTGCATCTATCATTTATAAATGAGATGATATTTGTAAGTAGATACCCTCGGAAATCTCTTGTAATAGCTGTTTGAAATTTTGATACAATTTCTTGCCTCTGAGAAACCTTTTCTTGCTCTTCCAATGTATATTCAAGTTTTGCTTTTACTATTTCTGCCTGCTCTTCTGCTTCTTCTATTTGCTTTCTGATACTATCGTTTGTATCAGTGATAAACTTAATATTTGATTGTAATGATTTTATAGAATTTTCTACTGAATTGATATCCTGAATAATATTCTGGAAAGTTAAAGAACATTCTTGATAATTTTTCTTACATTGTTCTTTTTCTGATTTTAACTTTAAAAGTTTATCTGCATACTTATCCTCTACGGACTTTAATGCAATACTTCTTTTTTCATTCTCTTCAGAAATGTGGCTGTTTACTTTTTCTATGTCAACTATAATAGAATCATATTCTTGCCGCATACTTGAAGTATCGATTTTATGTACATTAGAAAGCCTTTGTCCACACATAGGACAAAATTCTTTTACAGATTCATACTGATCTATTTGACTTTTCAAAGATTTTGCTCTTGATTCTAAATCGTAATATTCTTGTTTTAACGCATTACAAGATTCATCATGATAGTTATTTACATCATTGTACTCCGATTTATACTCACTATTTACAGTTTCAATAGCTTTCTCAATCTCTAATAATCTATCTTCTTCCAACTTTTTATCTTTTTCTATAGATAGTTTTTTATTCCGTAAATCTTCTAATACTTTTTCGATCTCTTCAATCTGCTCTTTATACTCTTCAACACTACCTGTTTTGATTTGTTTAGATAATTTTTCAACTAGTGCTTCGTTTGATTCTATTGCTGCCCTTTGACTGATAACCCAAGAAGAAAACTCGTCTGCAGATTTCTTTAATTGTTGGCTTCTGGCGGAAATCCTTTCTTTAAGGTCCTCAATCATAAAATCTGATTTCGTAAGTTTTTCAAGAATCTCTTTACGACCAGAAGGAGTATTTGCTGTAAATCTTGCTGGGAGTCCTTGTCCTAGAACAATAACACTCCCAAGAAGTAAAGAATCAAAATCTGGCAAATATTGTTTAATTACTTCTTTAGTATCTCGAATTCCTTTTCCTGAAACATCAATATCATCAACAATAAACTTTAGTGACGTTTTTGTGTTGTTTTTACCTACTTGTCTTTCAATAGTATATAGGTGTTTATCTATCCCAAAATTGCAACGAACAACCGTATCGCAATCATAGAACATATTCTGCACATCAGTTGTCCCTCTAATAGTTTCTCCAGTTAAACACCATACCAATGCTTCCCAAATACTAGATTTACCACTACCATTAGAAGTTGCAGAATCTTGTGGACAATTATTTATCCCCTGAATAAGAGTATATCCTGGATTATTAAAGCTAATATCCGCTTTTCCAATTGACATGAATGACTCAATATGTAAATTTTCAAATACGACATTCATTGAATAACCTCTACAAGCTCCTCTCTTACAAGAGGGGAATTACCGATATTTTCTAACACAAAATTCTGAAATTCTTCAAGATGATTTACTCGTAATCCTTCAAAAGATTTTTCTGAGGTTTTGCTTTCATCTTTTTCTCTGACAACTTGAATTCTTGCTGCTACTGTCTTTATACATCTTGGCAGTAACCTCTCTTCTGGAACTGTAGGATCAAACCTTACTCTATAATAGTGAGAATCTTCTTCTTTAACTTTAATATTCAAAACCGTATTTCGCTTCATTTCCATATTAAACTTGTTTACCCAATCAATATTGTGTTTTGGGTCTGTTAAATCAATACTATAAAAATTAAAAGAATATGGATTTTCAATTGGAGTAATAGAAAGATTACCTAAATCTAAAATCCAACAATTATGGCTATACTTAAAAGCGTCTTCACTAAAATTCTGCCCAATGACATTACCTACATTTAACACATTACTTCTTACAAATTCTGAATTGTGAAGATGACCATTTAATGTTAAATCAAAATCTTTACTTAGCTTATCTACATCTAGGCCTGAAGTAGATATGAACTTCCCCATTTGAATTCCTTTTAAGTCATTGTGTGAAAAAAGAATCTTTCTATAATACTTCATATATTCCGGTAGTTTACTTTCACTTGCAACAAAGTACTCTTTAGCGTCTTCTTTTACATCAACTTGATAAGGTAGAACATAAATGAGTAAGTTGTCTTCGAGATAACTTAAGATAACAGGCTTATCAAAAACATCTTCCACATCATGATGAAGTAAATTTACATGAGCAGAAGAAAAACTATGAATATTTCTACCAAGTTCATGATTTCCTACTAAGAAATAAACAATCCTGTCATCCCAATCAACTCTTGATAGTGCTCCTATCTCCATGCTATTTAAGGTAGGAGAGTCAAAGAAATCTCCGAGACAAAACATACTTTTGCAGTCGTTTTGCCTTGCAGTTTCAGTTAACCATTGTATGGTTTTAAGCTCATAATCTAACCTTGTAGTATATTCTCCTGACATTCCCCTAACAATAGAACTTGTTGCGCAAAAATGATTGTCAGAAAATATAAGTATTTTGCTCAATCTTATACTCCTATATCTCTTAGCCACACCACGCAGCATTAGCTACGCTTAGACCTTATGATTATGTAATATAACTTTCTATACCGTAAGATACAACTCAGCAAGCTAAGATCTTACATACAATCCAGCTGATTAACCACTTTGTATCTATGTCTCCTGTCTTTAACATCTTATCCACGCTGGTTAACAAAAGAAAGATTTTTACCAATTGATCTTTACTATAAACCCTTGGACTGTTCTTTATTGCATATATAACATTAGATTTCAACCCGGTATTATCAGGAGTAGGATTTTTTGATAACCAGACTTGAATTAACTTTCTAAATCCTGAGTAGAGAAGCGTAACCACACCCAATGGTTCAGCATCAAAACTTTCAATATCTTTCAAAGCATTCTTTAAACTTTCAATATCTTTTCTTGTTATTGCATTTGTAATATCAAATACATTGAAAGTAGACAGATCTCTAAAATTTCCTTGAAATTTCATGTCGCTGAAAAGATATTTTCTTTCGTTAACTTCAAATACTCTTATCTTGTCTAACTCATTTTCCAGTCTATAGATATCAGAATTGCAAACGTCAATAAGCCAGTCTAATTCATTTTCGGGAATACCTTCCGCCACAGAATAGACGTAATCTTTTATTTGCCAACCTTCAAGTTTAGGGAAGATAACAATATTCTGATTTCCACGTTCAACTTCTTTTTCTATCTTACCTGTAATTATGATAATGTTCTTTTCATTATCCAATTCTGATAAATCAAAATCTAGAATATCACATCTATAAACTCTTAAGGATTCGTCACCAACTTCAGAAATACCAAAGATATCATTGCTCTCATCTGGGACAAATTCCTCTAGATACCTAATAGTCCTTGAAGTGGCTTTTGATATTTCCCTCACATACTGGTAACAAAGAAACGGAACATCCTCATATCTGAAAATCAAAGGATCACTATTGAGTTTCTTTTCTTCAATCAGTTTTTTCAACTCAATAACTGTCAACTAATCACACCCTTGAAAGTTTTAATTCAAAAAGAAAATGTTCAAACAATTGTTTCTTGTTAATATTCTTTATTAACAAATCATTATAGAAGTTAGAAATCAGCATAAAACTAAGAAAGCTAATGTCATGTTCAGAATATAGTTTTACTGCTTCATATAAAAGTATATATGAAAAAACATTAAAATTCAACTTATCTTCTGATTTACCATCAATATCTAATTTCTCAGGAATTTTCAAAACATTAGAATAACTAGCTACACCGATTTTTCTTAAGATATCATCACAAAGTTTTACAATCTCGGGAATATTACATTTACTAAATTCTACAACTCTTCCTGGAGTGTTAGCATATTCAAGAACACTATTATTATCAGATAACAAGAAACATTTCAAATCTTCTTTTCTATATACTTCAAATTCAAAGACATAACAACGATTTAAAACTGTTTCTAGAAGATTCGTTTTGTTAACCGATGATAATATAATATAAGAATTATTCAAAGGCTCTTCAAGAAACTTTAGTATGATATTCTGTTCTTTTTCTCGAAGTCCAGTACAATCAATAAAGTAAACATTTGGGAGAGGATTCAATTGAATCTCCGTAATTGTTTCATAACTTAATCTATCAGAAATATCAATAATTGGAATAGTTAATTCTTTAGCTACCTCATTGGCTAACGTGTGCTTTCCGCAACCTTGTTCACCAACAAACAAAACAGTACGAGGGAATGTACCCTCATGAATAAAACCAGAAATTCTAGTTCTAATCTTTTCTTGTCCGACCACTACTCCCACCTCGCCATATTTAGGAATGATACTTCAACTGTTGACCTAACTGAAGTATCATTCTTAATTCTGCTTTTCAACTCCATCAATTTATCTACAATAACAATATAGTACGAGGATGGATTATCGAAGTTTATACTATTCTTGATTTTTTCCTCTTGACTTTGTGGAATACTAACTAAATCCATTGAATTAAATAAACAATACTTTGTAATATCAAGACAAAATTCAAAAAACTGATCTACAAAAAGTTTCAAATCATTACCTTTATAGTAAACTTCTGAAACAACCTTAACAACTTCTGATTGATTTCCATCAATAATATCGTTTACCAACTTAAAAAACATATCGTAAGAATAAGCACCTAAAACTGACAGTGTATTCTCAATTGTTATTCTTTTATCAAAAGATGCAACTTTTTCTAATGTTGCAATTGCTTGTCTTGCTGCACCGTTACTAATCTTAGCAATATATTCGACACTCTCCTCAAAATCAGTAAACCCTTCTTGTACACAGATATACTTCAGTCTATCAATCAGATTCTCAGTACTAATCTTACTAAGATTATACCTCTGACATCTATTGACAATTGTGTCTGGTACTTTTTCAGGATTTGTAGTACAAAACATAAATATTGTAAATTCCGGAGGTTCTTCAATACACTTTAAGAACGCTTGCCATGCTGCATTAGATAAACTGTGGCATTCATCAATAATAAAAACCTTATACTTACTTGTTACAGAGCGTTCCTGAGCTGTCTTAACAATAGAACGAACATTATCCACACCGCTATTCGATGCAGCATCCAGCTCTTCAAGACCATCAAGATTTCCATTGATCTTAGAAGCAAGGATTCTTGCGATCGTTGTTTTCCCGCAACCTGATGGACCGGTGAAAAGATATGCGTGTTTATACTCTTTTCTTTCCACTTGTCTTTGAAGAATCTTGACAATAGAACTCTGACCACAAACCTCAGAAAAATCAGCTGGTCTCCACCGATTTGCTAAACTTACAGGCATAACTTATCCTCACTTATAGCTCAGAAATTACTTTGAATAAACTTTTAGGCAACCACAAATCAATATAAGAATCTTTCAATGATTCTTCTAACTTGATATCATAACCACACCCATCAACAAGAACCATATTACCAGTTATCTTTGTCACCATTACTAGAAGATATTTACTTTTTGGAGTTATCCCTCTATTCCAGTTTGAAGATAATCCTGATGATTTGTTTAATACAGAGTCATGCAACATGATAATATATTCGTGATTTATTCTAACTAAGATATCAGTTGCAGTATTACCCTCTATAATAATATAAGTTGTATTGTCATCATAGTAAGGTAACGGTACCCTCACTTTTTCCAATTCTTCTTTGATAATTCTGTTCATAACAATATTATATAGTAATAATTATTTTTATTCAACTAACTTTTCGTCAATATAAGTTGACAAACAATCTGCTTCCCAAAGAAGCAATGATAATGGATACTTAGTAAATACTTTACCAATATCATCTTTTGCACTGTCCCATGACATACTTCCCATATGATGTAGAATTGCTACACTCTCTTCAACTGTAAGTGGAATAAAATGACTCACCATATACTCAGAATTCATTTCATGACTACCGAATACAAATGTATCGTCTTTGATCTTATAGCTTTTCTCTGATTTCCACTCGAATGTACCTACTTCATCCTTCTTACTTCCATCTGGAGTATATAACTTAAAATTACGAGAGGTTACTTCATAATTTCCGGCCTTAGAAATATCATGTAGCAATGCAACAATAATTGCTGACTCCTCAGAAATCTTATCCTCAAGCTGTTTATACTTAATTAGGTGCATAAGATTATAAAATACATTTAGAGAATGCTCTGCAAGTCCTCCGGCTGTTGCAAGATGATACTTAGTAGAAGCGGGGCTACTAAAAAACTCATGTTTTTCTAACCAATCAACAAGTTTATCAATATTGCTTCCTTCTCTGCTAATTGATTTTAACTTTTCAATAATTTCTTTCTTATTTTCTTCGATTCTTTCTTGTGACAGCATATCTATCCCTCATTTATACTAAGGGCACAAGAAATAATATTCCTGTGCCCTTATAATTGATATTAAAACTTATACAAGAGCCCCACTTGCAACAAGACCTCTCTTATACTTTACTCGATTAGCCTTGTCAAGATGTGTTACACCGTAGTGCTTACCGCCTCTATTCGAGTTATAAGCCTCTCTAAACTCTACGTCAAAGTGATATCTAAGCTGCTGACGACTGATTCCAAGTTTCATAGATACTTGATAATAAGATTCACCTTTCTTTAGAAGCTTTTCAGCTACTTTGTAATCATCTTCAGTGTACTTACGTTTACGATCAAACTTGGTGTCCCTAATCTTGATTGCTTTGTCCAACTCGTTGTCATTAAGGCTCAAAACTTTGATAATTTCATTCTTATTTGTTTTCATCTGTTAGTCCTCTTTCTAATATTATTTTATTATTTTGTTTATGTAAACTGCTTGCACAGATAAAAGAATTAAATCTATATCAACACCTAAGTGGTGATTGCTTGATTTATTTTAGTAACTTTACTTGTTTTACAAATATATTATAAGATATAAATCCAGAAAATACAACTTATTCCTCAATTAACTTTTCAACTAAGAATTGCATTACTTTTTCATCAACTATATAGTAATTCTTACCGTCCGGCTCAAAATTAAAGCAAAGTGCACTATTACTTAATCCCATCTGAAATGCTTCTTGTTTATTCTTTAACAACCACTCTTCTTTAATACTAAAAGAAGATTTCTTTGTCATTGAACACTTTGCTTCAATCAATAAAGACGCTGAACGATTTATAACATCACCCTTAGAGAACTTTGTTGCACCACTATTTACCTGCTGTTGTGCTCCGAGTGCTTTACAGATTGATTTTTCATGTTTATCGGAATAAAATCTCGTACATTCTTCGTTCTTCATAGTTTTATTATAGCATATTTGTTAGAAAATTACAACTTATTACTTACAAGTTGTAATATCTCGTTCTTACATATACTTGAAAAATCTTTAGCTGGATATATATTAAAAGAATCATCGTCTTTTGTGTAATCAAAATGAACGATATTACAAGAACTTACACACAAACCTGTAACCATTTCCAGTATTGCTTTATACATGCTCAGCTGTACAGAGTAATGATTAAGATTACAGTCATCGCCTGTAAAAGGCGGTTTCATTTTCTTTCCAAATCTATTACTTGTTGCAATTTCTTTTGTATTCTTATAATCCCATATCTGTAATTCTTGCTTTGTTTTATTCCAACAAAGCATATCTATACTTCCAGCTATCAAATCTTTGTAGCCAACTATGTATTCAAGTTTTATTGGTATCAACTTACCTTCTGTGTCCGCTAAGAACGCTTTTGCTTTTGGTAACAGAATATTCACCCTTTGTTTAACCAGCTCGCTTAGGCTGTGCAAGGCATTATCATCATAGATGGGTAAGTATGTACGATGCTCTTTTCCCTCTTGCAAAAACCTATGAATAAAGGTTCCTGCAAAAGCAGCTATATCTCCCTTTCGTTTCCAATCCTCTAACACATCTTGTTGGTTTAGTGAATACTTTTCCGCGTATTTCTTACTAATACTTTCTGAATCAAAAGGCTCAAAATATCTTTCGATAAACTGAGTAACGGAAAATTGAACAGGAGCACCGTTGAAATAATACTTATGCTCCTGTTCATTAAACATATATCTAAAACTATCGAGCTTTTCAATCAACTCGAAATCCATCATATTTCCTCGGATTCATCAAGATTGATTCCTAACTTTTCAACTAAATCAATATTCAGCATCTTCTCAAATGCAACAACGTTTGGATCATCTTTTACTTGCAACTTATCATATACTTTATTGTAAAGTTTCTTCCAAGTATCTAAATGCTCTTCAAAGTAAGGAACTAAATTCTTCTTCCCTCTTATCTTTATCTCATTGCCTTCTGAATCCACTTCCAAATCACCTGTATCGGGATTTAGAATTCTGAATGTTCCTGCTACTGGATTATCAATAAAACCAAAATACGTTGCTAAATCAATGGTATCTCTTAAGATATCAATTCCTTTAGTATAGTTTAGATGTGCCGTTCCTAACTTTCTATCCCACTTACAAACCTTTGTTTTTAACACATACATTTCAATAGTATGACCTGCAGGAGATTGTGCTGACTTTGTGAGTTCATTACCATCTTCGTCAAAGAATGTTCCTCTTTTAAACATAAGCCTCATTGAGCATTGATGTTTCCAAGCACGACCACCAGGTGTAAGTGTAGCATCACCATAACCGCTCATGTTATCTCTTACTTGGTTAATACCAATAAGTGTTGCCTTATACTTACGAAGAAGTCCAACAGCTGTATTTGCAAACCTTGTTAATGATTTAGCAATACCTCCCATCTGATACTTCTCCATGGATTCATCAACAATCTGCTGTGGAACAAGCGTTGCAATACTATCTATAATAATAAGTCCAACATCCCCTGTTTTCAAGAGATCAAGGGCCATGTCGAAAACTTCTTCTGCTGATTGACCTTCAGGACGAAGCAGAATTGTTTTTACTTTAGCGTTCTCTCCCATATCATAGCCCATCTTTAATGCCCATGTAGGATCAGCTGTACACTCTTGGTCAATGTAAACAATATATCTTGGAGAATCTGAGTTCCTTTTTAACTCTTCTCTTTGGTATGATGCGGCGATAAGAAATGCGTTTGTAGTCTTTCCACTTCCTTCGGCGCCACTTAATTCAACAATTCTTCCTTCTGGTACACCACCATAGATTGCGAAATCCAACGAAGGACTACCTAAAGATAAGATACCATCTACTCGTAAATCTTCTGCTCCCACAGTGGCAACGGTTTCACCATACTTCTTCTTAATATCTTTTAGAATATCTGATATTGTTCCAACTTCTCTTGCCATTAGTAATCCACCTCAGAATATTGCCTTCTACCAACTGGTGGTTGACCCTTAGAATCATCTCTTGTAGATGCAGCAACCATGCTTTGTTTGAAAGGATCAGAGTTTAACTCATGCAGCATGTTTGAAAAATCAAACTCTTGCATTCTTCTACTAATAATCTTACGAATTGAAGCAACAATTTCTACAGCTGAATTCAACTTTGTTTTCATTTCAGAGTAGACTCTATCATAGATAGTATTCACAATAATCTCATTCTTTGTTGCTTGTTCAGCAATTGAAGTTAATTCTGCAACAGTGGGCTTATTTTTATCTCCTACTAGTCCTTTAGCATCAAGATACGCAGTATTATATGCTTCTTTATACAGAACTTTTGAAATGTCTTCTTTCAACCCAACACTCTCAAGTTTAGATCCTAAGTTATAAATCTCTACGCCAAAAGTAAACAGAAATCTTTCAAGTTGCGAATTATCAGCTTCTTTGATAACTGCATTTGCATTGAAATCATAAACTAACTTGTCTAAATCTCCACAATAACTGTCAAGAATAGGTTTTGACATTTCCTCACAGATTTGATAATCTGAATCAACTTTACTTGCATAACTTTCAATGTCTGGATAATTCAAAACAAATCGTGTCTCCCATCTTCTTTACTTTCATTCAATGTTAATCCTGAATTTGTGATCAACTCAAAATCAATATCTTCCGAATCCATTACTTCTTTTGTAGTTTTCAACCAATCAGGTACCTCATTCTTTGATGTTTTTTCAATGTAAAAATTAAGAGGAAATTCTTTTGGATACTCAATTCCATCTTTAGATAACCAGAATATAAAACAACAGCAATTCTTCTGAGTTCTACTAGCATAGAATAAATCTGATGCTATCAAAGGAGATCGTATCCAAACACTAATCTTTGAAATATCATATATTGATTCCATTAGCATATTGAAAAAGGTTTCAAAATACTTCTGTTCAATCAAAAAAGCACAGTAATCAAAAGAGCTGTCTTGAAATATATCAAAAATTAGTTTATCATCTATCTTTGTTTGAAAGGTTAAATCACTCAATCCAATCAAATCAACTAATCTAAATCTCACTCAATCCCCGTCCTCAAGATTTCTAAGGACATTATAATCACTATCCATAAAAACGCGCCTTTTAACAGATGGTATTTCAAAAACACGATAAGTATTTAATCCGTGTTTTTTGAAATTGTACGATTTTTCTCCATTTTCTTTCATTGTCTTAATTGTGCGTACGGGTATATACACTACTTTATCGTTATCTATAAGCCACAATATAACTCCGGCCCTTATCCCAGGAATCTTTGTAACTTCCATTAAAGCATCATACTGTGTAATATTTGAAAGCGGAAATGTATTCCCATAATTACACTTACACTCTAGATAATACATATTAGGATAAACATATCCGATAAAATCTGCTCTCCCTTTTATTGATTTATACCCGCTTGTATTATCGTAAATCCTCTCGATATGAGAATAAGGCAGTTTGATAAAATCCTCTCTTACCTTATTCTCAAATTCCTTACCTCGATTCTTCATCTTAGCACTCAGGAATTACCCAAGATACATTACCTTCTGAAACCACTAGAGCTTGTCCATCACCAAAACTAATTTGAACAAGTTGATTAGTACAAGTATTAAGTGTCTTTGTTAAATCACTACTATAAACCATCAAAGAATAATCTTCTCCACTATCATCTTCTTTACTGTAGTAAACATCTTCTTTGTTAATTTCCATTCTATCAGAAACAGTAACATAATCCTGAGAAAATTTCATTTTTACAACTAACATAGACAGATCAGTCTTTGCCGCACCCTGACTAAATAGCATTAGCCTTTCAATGGCTTGATTTAGCATTTCTTTGTTGATAGTTACTGTACGAGGGTATGCTTTGTCCGCTCTACTTCTTACTGCATCAACTGGGAACTTAACAACCATTGTATCGTCACAATTCAAAACCGAACTAATCTTAATACGAGGGGATGATTCATTATCAAATTCAACAACAGTTGCAAGGATATCATCACTAATCTTGTTATGACCTGTTTTAACAACAACCTTTGTATCTTTGAATAAACGAAGTAATTTTACAAGTTTGTCGTTAAGAAGCAACCTTGACATCATATCAACATCAAATCTATTCACACAAGCACCACTTGTAAAGGTCAAACATCCTTTATTGTCCAGATAGTAAAGTCTCTGAATAGGTTTAGAAAGTGTTCCTTTCTGGAGCTCTTTACTATTAAAATCTACAATTGAATTCAAAAACTTACTGTCGATTTCGAATTTCTCATAAACATCTTCAATCTCAATTCTAGGAAGTACAAGAAGTGAATCTCCCTCATAAATAAGAGGAATCTTATAATCACCATTACACTTAATAAACAACGAATTTTCATGAATTGAAAGTTCAATCGTCTCAGAAGTTACTTTACTGATTAACTTAAGAAATAAATTTGCATTAACTGTTGCATGAAAATACTCATCAACATCTGTTTCTAGTTGAATTTCAACAAAATACTCACGATTTGTAACACATAAACGAAGGATTCTTTCAGAACATTCAATCTCAAGGGTTTCAGTTACTGTTGACAAAACATTAGAATCTACTGCATTAAAAATTCTTGCACAAGAATCTTGTAGCAGGTCAGTACGAATAATCATTAGAATCTCCTTTAGAATAATATATTTCTTTCATCTGTTTTTTTTTGATTTCTTTTTCTAGGTTTATAATTAGTTCATCTTGAACCCCCTGGAGTTTCAATAAACTGGAAGTTAGATCGCTCACCATTATCAACCAGAAGTGTTTCACCGCACATTGACTTATTTACAACTGACATGAAATAAACCCACTCAGCTGCTTCATCAACTTGAATCCATTTCTTAAGAAGATTCTGATTTGCTACTGCTTCAACAAGTTCTTTGTGTCGATAGAGATTAGGTTCCAAACCCGAAAGTACAGCACCAAAACAAAGAATATTTACCGGTATCTTCTTAAACTTATGGGTAAAATTGATTGCTAGATTCTTAGTATATGAAATTCTTCCACCTTGTGATGCTGCATAAAGAGGAGTATCAAGACCAACAATACCAGAAATACTTCCAACATTCAGAATCGACTTTATCTTATCATTTCCCCAACAATACTTGTTTACAATATTAACATAACCCTCAAGATTTACGGGAATTGAATCTTCTTCGATTACTGTTCCAGCATTGTTAATAACATAATCCATTTCAGGCAATACGGGAAGCTGTTCTGGCTTACTAACATCAGCTACGAAATGATGATATCTAAAATCATACTTTGCTGTATCAATAGTCGATTCTTGAATATCAATCCCGTAGACGTCATATTTTAAGCCCAGAAACTTTAGAGCAGATGCTTTACCAATCCCGCTGCTAGTCCCGGTAATCAAAACTTTCACCACAAATCTCCTCTCACAACTGGGCAGTAAGTGCAGACATAGTTGTCTGCCCAATCTTTCATTGATCTAATGTTTACCATAGTTCTTTCAGAATAATCTTCAATGCACTTTTCCAATGTTGAACCATACTGTTCAATTTTCTTAGAAATTATTTCTTGTATATGAGAAGTACTATTCAAAAGATTACCACTGTTATTTAACCTTCGATTAGAAACCATATAAACTTTGTTATCAATGATTATATTACCGTAAGCAGCTGCCTGAACCCAAGTTGTTGAATCTGCAGAAGTTAAAGGAAATTTCTGTAAAACATCTAACTGAGTACATCCAAATGCATGAGTCATAACATCCGGATTTGGACTTTTTTCAATGATATCAAAACACATCTGCAACCAAGCATATCTAATAGCTGCTGTATCTACGGTACTTACAGCTAACCCGATATACTTAATATGGTGTCCATCCTCAAATGTGTAATCTAGCATTTTATGTAACCACTTTGTATCTTCTTCAAAGTGAAATACAGGCATAATCTTATCTCTATATTTCTTATCTACTCTTTCTATCATGTAAAGATAGTTTTCCCAACTTTGCCTCGGAGCATCTGCTAACTCTTCTTCCGTAGGCTTACGCCCAATGACTTGTGGAATCTTATCCACTTGAGCAAATACAGTTACATAATCTCCGATTTCATTGATTAACTTAATATAATCGTCTACATCCACTTCTTTGCCCTGAGTATAAGCCGTATACGCACCAGAGTCGACAAATAAGCAGAAAGCATTTGGATGTTCTTTCAAGTATGCAATATCTTCCATGATGTGTGAACGTTCATTCAACTGAGAATACAACTGGTCACAACCAAGTTCTCTTTTTAACTCAGCAGAGTTCTTTGACCCTTTACCTGCAAAGTAAAGGTGAAAAGGACCTGAATACACTTAGTGATCTCCTTTCTTTATTCTTATATGTATATTATAGCATAGGATTAGAAAATATACAACTTATTTATAGAATTCTTCTAAGTAGTTATAACTATAGAGGTAGATATTTAACTACCTCTATAAACTATTATTTCTTCTTAATCTTTCGTGTAATGTTATAGAGTCCTTTTGCATTTAGAATTATACAGATAAGATTCAATAAAGTTACACTAATGCTGTGGATAAGTGCTCCATACACTACAAACACTGCAGACCCCACAAGGTTAAATAAACGCATCCACCAGACGCCTTTGTCCTCATTTGTATTGAATCCCATCGAAATCAAAACAAGTACGGAACCTAGGACTCCTATCAATTCCTTTACAATACTAAACATTCTTGAAAGACTCTACCCAATCAACAACCTCATCAACAGTGTTCAAAACTGTATTATGAGAAACTCCCAGAAGCATGTTATTGATTAAAGGATTCTTATCAACTACCCAATTCTGGTGAGAATTAGCCGGAAGAACCTCTATGGGGTAGACATCGCTAATATTCACACCTTTCCTTAGTTTTCCAAACTCTGTGGTATATAAAGCTACCGGTTTATTGTAAGCATATGCAATCCCTGCTTCAACAGCAGTTCCCACATCACTTCCGTCAATATACGCAACAAGACAATCACAGTCTTTAACATGATTAACATCGTTCAAGAATGTTTTATCAGAATCATCCTGTGTGCTTTCGTCTTCAAAGATAACACCTTCATCTCGCCAAGGGAAGTATACCTCGTGCCCCCTTTGTTCGAGGGCACGGGTAATCTTTTCTTCATGCTCGTAGTATGCTAAGTTGTCCATAATCTGAGCAAAGTAAACTTTCATATTATGCAACCTTCTCTTTCTTGGAAGAAATTGCTGCACCTGCCACATACAGACCAAAAGCTACAAATGCTAGAACATAAACAACAACGATGTTGAGGGTTGCATTACTAATATCAAGAACAAAAGGTTCAGGATTTGTACATACATTCAACCGCGTATAGATTCCAAATAGCACAGAACTTACAAGAGCAACAACTGATAAGACAAAACAAACAACCTTTACAGGACGAACCTTACCATGCTTTACTTCAGCATTCTCCATATTTACTTCTTGTGCTTCTTCTACCAGATCAATGTACTCATTACCAATACCTAACTTTGACCAGTGACGAGTCATCTTGAATCCAATTGGGGACAAGATTGCTTGTCCAATCAGTTCTGCTACCATACCAAACGCTGAGAAAGTAATAAGTGAAGTTAATACATTCGAGAGGTCATTACCACCAAATGCAAACCAACCTTGCCAAATACTAAAGAACAATGCAAAGAACATATTGTCAAGGAACTGACCAACTGCAGTTGATACATAACTTGCTACTGCATAAGATTTGAAGGTAGTTCTATTTCTAAAACGAGTTAGAATAAACTTGCTCATAATAGAGTCAACAACTGTTGCTAAGCAGAACGCAAGTGTTCCGCCAATCATAGGCCAAACACCAGCTTTGAAGATAGTGTTAAATGCAAGTGTATCAACACTACCATCAAGACCTAAAGAATAACCAATACCAAAGTCTGCTGTACCAGGTAACATAGCACCAATCGTTAGCAATAGAACCGCAACAATCTGGACACCAATTGCTGCAATATTAACTTTGATTGCAGCCTTTGCACCAAAACGCTTAACTAGCATATCACCAGCAAGGAATGCAATCCATGATACGATGATACCCGAGTCAGCAGAAAACCATTTTGCTACTTCAGGATTAGTAATTATTCCTTTGTTTGCCAAAAAATTCATCGCAATCAATGCTGCACACAAGATTGCAAAGGGCATGACTGGTAAGTTCCTAAATAGAACTCTTGTTTCGTTGAAGTCTTTCTTTAACCATGATTTTACTTTTGTCATCTTAACATACATCTCCTAATTTTCTTTATAGTGAGGGAATTCGGATTAACTCACTTTTGTTTTTATGTAAACTACAATACTTCATTCAGGAATTCTTTTAATTTTTCTTCCGTTATTTCCGAGTACTTTAGCTTTATTTCTAAATAAACTTCTTCCTTGGATTTACCGGAACAGATACCTGCCCTGAATTCTTCTTGTAGATTATCTTTGAAATCATTGTAATACCAACAAGGAGATATCTCAGTATCTGCCTTGAAAGGTATCTTTACAACAGGCTGAGCAGCATTTTTCATTATAGTGGAAAGCAATTCACAAACTTCTTCGGCATTTTTTCTTGGACACTCACCAATAATCTCATCATGAATCTGCAATACAATCCTGAAACCTAATCTTCTTAATTCTTCATTATTGAAGACTTTTATCATTGCTAGTTTTGACATTGTAGCAGCACCACCTTGAACTCTTGAGTTAACGCTCTGTCGTTCAGCTTGTGCTATAAAGTTTCCATTGTCTCTAATGTCAATACCATCTTTTGCGGCTCTATCTTTAATATCTCTTGTTTGTTTCCACCCTTTACTATTATATATTTCTTCTTTGTATTTTCCAACTAAAGGATTGTTTTCTTTCTTTACTATACCTTTTGATCCAAATAGCGGATTCTCATTTACTTGGTGATCTGATTCTTTCTTATCTCTAATACTATACTTTGGAAGCATTATATCAGGAAGCCGTCTTCTTCTGCCCCAGAAGTCCTCAACATACCCTTTTTCTTTACAATCAGCTACTGTCTTGTCTACCCATTCTTTTACTTTTGGAAATCCTTTGTAAAAATCATCAATGATTTTTGTAGCTTCTTCTAATGAACAACCAATCTGATCTGCAATAGAAGCATTTCCTCGACCATACATGATTCCTAAGAGAATGTTTTTAACATTGCTTCTCCTTTTCTTACCTTCAGGATTAGGAGATCCGTCTTGACGATGCTCCATATTATCCCAATAATCGTTCTTATAGATTCCTGCGGCAATAGTTGCATACAAATCTCTTCCTTCTTTATATGCTCCAATCATGGCGGAATCATTTGCATATTCAGCTAACAATCTTGGTTCCTGTTGCTTTCAGTTATGAGGTTCGCTACACCTCTCTCCTATCACTAGGAGTGTCGGACTAACTCTTATAACTTTCGTTATCTTTCTGTTTCGACTTCGCTTGAAGCCTACTCTACTCGGTTACTCAGCTTTCGCCTACCTTTTCGATAGTCTCTACGCACTACTCATCCATACTAATTATTACTAACAAGATAAATGAGCTTGGCACGGGATTGTCTTGTAAGTGAACCACTCCATACAAGATTTCCCCGTTTAAGAAAGTTTTATTTCAGCCAACTTATAGTGAACTGAAGTCGCCACCAACAAAGACATCATCTGTCCTAACTTTTAATGTCTTAATCAAAATACACCTCCACCAACCTATTCTGAAACCTTAACAAGAACATAAAAACTATCAAATTCTTTTATCTCAGATATATACTCAGTTTCAGAAACCTTTGTTCCTTTAGTAATATCTTTTACTTTAATCCAACCATCAATTGTTTGTAATTCTGACCACTTATCTAACTTAAACCAACCATTATTTTCATTGATTTCTGATTCTCCGGAACTCGCCTTAAACATCATTCGGATTGATTTATTATGGCTTGGAATATTCTGAAGATTCATTAAATCGGACTATATCTTCGATGACCTTATATGTTCTTTATACATATAACAATCATTGTTCGGCGTTTCGGGTTTCCCCTACTCCATTTTCGGATAGTCTCTGCACCTTACTCATTCTATTCAACATAGCATGTAATCTACCATGTGCACTTATTGTCATTAAAGCAAGATTACTTATATCATTATTCTTCTTGTTTAAATCAATATGATGTACAACAAATCCTTTTGGAATCTCAGTAATTCCTGTAGATAAACAAAACTCAATGTGATGAACATAAACATATGTCTGAGACTTTCTTCCTGTATACCAATCTGGTTTTAAACACATTAGATATCCGTCTCCGGTATCAACTAATCCTTTGTATTCCGGATGTTTTTCACCACTTAAATCCTTCATTGGATTTTTGTTACCAAGTTTACTTTCACGATAAAAAACTGCATTTCTCTTATCAATCTGCTCTTTTGTAAAGTTACGCTTTAGAATAACTTGTAACATATAGTTTGGTATCTTTACCTCAGCACATATATCCTGTACTCTCATCTTTGTATCGTTAAAAAGATTACACACTTGATTCTCAATTCCAGGAGTTATTTCAATTCGCTTAACATTTGGAGCATTAACAAGTTTTATGTCATTTTCAAACATAACCCTTCTTAAAGTATCTTCTTTTAGATTGAATCTATTTCCTATTTCTTTCATATTGTGACCTTCTGCCACAAAATTCCTTATCTCCTGAATGGTTTCCTCATTGAATTGAATTTTCCTCATATCATGTACCTCCTTAGTAGATATATGAGTGTCTTGGCTCAGGGTTATGCAACTGCCTTTCCCTGAATTAACCGAATTTTATGACCCCAATCCATCAAATATTTCGTAGGGTCGGAAGAACTAAATCGTCCTGTATCTGTTCCTAACTGATTAAAGTGTGCATGTAGACGATTATCAGCTTTATTTACACCTTCAGGAATCTTGTCAATATAAGTTCCTATCAGCTTTTCTAGTCCTCTTTTCTGTAAAACTAATTTACAAAGAGGGTTATCAATCTTTGTAAGAATGTCTTCACCAGTACCTCGAGGAGTTTTCTTATCAATTGTCGGGATACCTAATACATCATAAAGTAATATAGCAAACTGTAAAGGACTTGTTAATTCTGGTGGATCCTTAAGTTGTTCACTTTTTGATTTTACAAATCCTTCTTCACCTGTTTTCTTATTTATCTTTGAAGGTTTGTAATTTGCTTCAGGTGTTAGTCGCCACTTTGCAATAATGTCTTTATACTCGTCCAATTGTTTTGAGATTCTATCATCAACATCATTGACAAGTTTATGGTATTTTTCACTTAAACTATGCGCATAATCAATGTCAATTTCAACACCTGTTAGTTCCATTTCAGCTGAAATTTCCACAATCGGCATTTCAATATTCAAGAATAGATTCTTAAGTTTTTCATTTCCAGGACGATTAAACTGTTCTTCTTGCCACTTATACAACTTATAAGTTTTATAAGCATCAGTTGAAGCATACAATGCAAATAATTCCGGTGGAACTATTGCATATTCAACTCCCTCAAAGAGTTCTTCAATTGAATACTTTTCATCAGAAGAATCAATCTTATCCATATACTGGAACTTCAAACCGGCAAGTTTTTCATTCTCATCAAGAATTCTTACACCAATCATTGTGTCCCAGTATATCTCCATGCTCCAACCACAAGTACACTTCAATACTTGATAATCAAATTTTCCATTGTGAGTTATGACTTTTGTATCACCCAACCTAGAAAATTCTTCATACACATCTTGCTCTGTTAACTGATTATCTAATCTTTTTCTTGTTTGCAAATCAACATGGTTGATAGGAATGTAAGCCTGTTTCATACCAGGGGTATAAATACAAGGTCCCATCAATCTACATGTTATTGGGTCAAGACTATTATCAGTTTCAGTATCAATTGCAATTTCACCGTTTGAAATTGCTTTACTTATATATTCGTGTAATTCTTCCATATTTGTAATTGTTATAGTATTTTCTTTATACTTGCCCAAAGTTTTTTCAACATTGATTGAAATATAATCAAGTAAATCATTGACAGGCATTGTATTAACTAACTTTTTAGATGAAGTTTTCGCAACTCTCGGTTCCTGTGGATTATTTACTTTCTTGATTACTTTCTTAGGCTCAGGTTTAGCAATTACAAATTCATCACCCCAGAGTGACAAATAATCACCTCTTAATAGTATCTAATCGGACGCTTGCTTTCTACTTGACTCTGAATAGGTTTGTCTACTTTACTTTCTGGATAAGCAGAAGGTGATTTACGTAAAGAAGGTTTTGGACCTCCTACATCTACGGATGTGTCATTAGTAGCTTCCCAAGAAGGTGTACTTCCTTCTTCATCATCGTCTTTTACTGGGAATCTTCCGGTTTTTACATAGCAATCAACATCTTCATAAGGACGGGAAATAATCAAACCATCAAAAAGATGTTCGTCTTTAGCTACAGATAAAATTTCCTCATCTTTGTAGTAAACGTCATCCCGATATACGTTCGGACTACCAAGAAGAATATCATAAGTTGTATGAATATCTCCAGCAGCTCCATTTCTTTTAATAAGCATAATCGCATCCGAAAGTGGACCATACTCATCAATCATACCTGCGAGTTTCTTTGCATAAGAAAGCGAACGTTCCCAAACAACAAGACTACCAAAGATATTACCACTTTCATCTTGAAAATACTGAATCATCGGAATTAAAAAGATATTTCTTGACCGTTTACCCGCTGCACAAAGTGGGCATTCAGAAGAGTTTCCTTTCGGTGATCTTAAACAACCGATCTTACGATTACGATTTTCAATAACTTCATCATGAATGGTGTAAATGATAAAATCTTTCGGAGAATCATACAAGATACGTACAGCTGCCTTATCTCCATCGTTTCTTAGTGCAAAGAACTCAAACGAACCTCTTTCACTTGAATAAGAAGATCCGTTATTCTGTGCTTCTTCATAACTAATTCGTGCCATATAAAACTCCCTTTCTATTCTATAACTTATTATATGATATTTTTCATAAATATCCAACTTATGCCATCATTTCATCAAACTCTTCTTTTGTCATATCATTTACATCTTTTTTTCCTAAAGGAAACTTCGGTCTAATCAAAAGAATTTCCGAACTTAACGAATCTTTTAATCTACAATGCATCTTATAACCTTGACTGTCATTATCAAACAAAGATATAATTACTCTAAGTCCTGACTTCTTTAGTTCTTCTA
Organism: uncultured Clostridia bacterium; assembly: GCA_947628465.1. The sequence goes on along the minus strand of CANQZZ010000001.1, from coordinate 21,443 downwards.
TCTGGTGTTCACTAATCTGCCCCATAGTCGCAACTGCAGGAAGTCCATATGTCCAACAAGTTAAAGCATCAATCTGACCTTCACAGATTGCAGCTTTACTAACCCTTGTTTTAATTATTTCGTCAAGAAGGTAAAGAGGCTTTTCAGTGTCTTTAGGAATACTAAAGAATTTAGTCTTAACACTACGTTTAGTTATAAACAAAAGATTTCCTTTCCTATCTCTGACAGGAAATGTTACCATTTGTTTTTCTGGGTCATACCCTATATCAAACCTGTCAATGATTTCTTTGGATAACTTTCTTTTCCACATATAATCATGATAGTATCTATACTTTTCCAATTCATTTTCATCCATGAATTTATGGGCACTTCTACAATCAATATTTATACTGGGAAGATACTGAACATCTGAAACAAACCCTGCAGAAAAGTTGTCTAACAACCAATAATCTCCAAAACCCTTTGGTTGTTGAAAACACTCTTCTACTAATTCAGATAATGAGAAACTAACTCCACAAGCAAAACAGTGCCCAGTCCCAGGTTGAGTTTCATCTTCATATGACCTGTGAATATAACACGAAGGGTGTTTTTCCATTCCCTCTGAATGGAAAGGACAAGAAACTTTTATCTCACTTTTACTAGGTAGTACTTGCCTTAATAGATTTGTTCTTGAATCTCTCTTTATCTTATAGATAATATCAAGAATATCCGCATCTATTACTTTGTTCTTTATCTCAAATCTCATGTCAGTAAATATCATCCTCTTCAACTGACTCAAATTCATGCCTTAAAGATTCTGAGTTATCTTCCGATGAATTTGAAACAGGTGTAAACAAACCTTTATCTAAATCAATAGCATACTGGATTTTTGCACCATTTACAGAATCTCTTGCTTTAACTAAATTTAGTGTTAAAACTTTATCTTTCTGCTCAAGAAAAATCAATATTGTACTGTCTTGTGATATTCTATCAGTCTGAGCTACATTTGAAGTTGTTGGACCACCTTCCGTTGCATCTCTATTCTGCTGAGAAACTGCTACAATCGGAATTTTCTTGAGTACTTGTAAATTCTTTAAATCTCTTGAAATATTTGCAGCCTTTTCGACAGGGGATTTAGATTTTCTGTCGTCTTCCAATAGTGAATGCTGGTCAACGCACAACATGTCCAGATTTTCTTTCTCAATAAAAGCTCGTAATGCTGTTACACCCGCAACACCATTTATCATGGAAGGAGTTAAAACTTTTATTGTTCCCTTAAACTTCTTTGGAAGTTGTTCTATATAGTTTCTATATTCAGTTTGTACACTATCATATCCTCTTGTAATAGCAGTATTGGAGATATGGGACACTAGTGTATCAATACGATAACCAACTTTGTTTTCGGACATTTCACCGGAATATATACCCACCGTCAATCCTTGCTCTGCTGCTGCCAATGCAATCTTATGTAGTAACCAACTTTTTCCCACACCTGGTCGAGCAACAAGTGTTGCTAGTTCCTCGTTTCTATCCCAACCTCCAATAATACTATCAAGTTCCTTAAATCCAGTTCTAACAAAGAATCTATCAAAATCAGTACACTTATCTACATAATCATCAAATCTAGAAGTATCATGAAAGATATCTACTGTCTTCATAGTTGAAGATTTTACTAAATCATTTGCAGCAGAAGTATATAAGGTCATTGCTTCTTCTGTCTTATCACGATTTAATAAATCTCTTACTTGGTTAAAAATCCTTGCTAACTGTCTTTTGTTATAATCAACTACTAATTCATCTGTTAAGTAGTTTATACTTTCATCAACTTTTATTACATCAAAATCAGGAAACTTGTTTACAAAAGACAAAATATCAGGACAAGTTCCATACTTCCTAATATGCTCAATAATCCAATTGTATTCTTCTCTATAGTCGCTAAAGTACTCCTCATTGAAATTATTCAGAAGAAGAGATGAAGTGTCTTTTGTAGTAAGTAATTTGTTTAGAAACTGTAGCTGAATAATGTTACTCACCTTCCATCAAAACAAATGTTAGCCCAGCAACAGAACAACCGTTCTTAAAGGACTTCCTAACAGAATCTTCTGATATATACGTCATATACCTCTTTTATCTCTTCCTTGAAGTTGAATAGATTCACTGCTATTTACTATCCTAGAATATAATCTTTCCCCTATCCTTTCATTCAACTGGATAGGATTCATATTTGATGTATAGATATTTGACTTACCACAACTTAGACGACAATCAATAATAGTTAGTAGATTCTCAATTTCAAATTCTGTCCCAACTTTAGTTCCTATATCATCCCATACTACTAAATCACAATCAAAAACATTCTCCTTGATATGACTAATATACTCATTCTTTTGTGAGATGTTATCTTTCAACATGATAAAAAATCTTGGAACACTTATAAACAAAGCCCTGCAAGAAATATCCGTATTATACCAAATCTTATTAAAATAACTTTGAAGAAGTCTTAAAGACCAAGATGTTTTTCCATTTCCACAGTTTGAAGAATATAAGTAGAGATTTCTCCCTGACTTAACAAAATCATCCATCTTATCTTCAATATCTTTTAACTTAACAAATGACGCCCTATCCGTTCCGTCCGCATCAATTCTTAAATCTAAATGTTTTCTTTGCGTACTTGAAACCATTGCAAGATTATACAACGACTCAAGTCTAAACAACTTCAAACAAAAAGAATCTCTAGGACACAACCCCTTACTATACTTAACACAACTATCAGTAACAAAGCATTCATCGCTATATAACATCAGAATACCTCTTCATCCAATGATATTTTTTCTTTCTGATTTGAAATCTTATTCTTAGAATATTTCAACCTATAATTCAACTCATAGTTCTCTTTGTATGTTTTAACTGCCCAAGTCATATCTTTATAGCCGTTAACTGTTGCTATCTCAATAATCTTCAATGCTATATCTAAATCTCTTCCACTGGCTTCATCTACTAACTTCTGACCTACTTTAACTGATTTAGCGGACATCCAATGTAACTTTGAAAAGACTGAATCAATCCAATCGCAATATGCTTCATATAACTCAGTATTATCAGTTAGTATATAAGTTTTCATCTCTTCACAGGATTGTTGTTCTTTTGTCATCTTGTTATTTGATTTCAGTTTTTGAATCGCTTTCCTATTGTCTTTCAGTTGTTTAATGGTGTCTTCTCCCTCTTCAGCATCAAGAAGTTTTGTCAATACAGAAATATTCAATGTTATAGCATTATGATTTTCTGGGTCAATAGTAAGAATTCCGATTTCTGAAAAAAACTTATCAATCTTCAATTGTTGCTCTTTTGTCAACGTTGTTCTTTTTGTTAGGTATGCCCTATCAATCGTAAAGAAGTTGTCAACAACAGTTGATTTTCTTATTGCCTTTTCATTGATATTCATCAATTCAGATAAGTATACTGCTTCATTCAGTCCGAGTACATCCGCAACTTTAACATTAAAGCTAATATAGTTATCCATACTAAGTAAATCAATCAGCAAACTACTTGTCTCTCCTGAAAATACTTCTTAACTTATAGATATATCCCTCTATAGATTTTGTCAATCTATCATCACTCATATTATAGATTAACTTAAAAGAATTTTCAACTAATTTTGAATCTAGATTATAATTCGATGAAAAACTGTAAACATAATCGTCTGGTAAGGACTTTATTGATTTCTTTATTGCAGAAATAAGTGACTTATCATTATTGATAGGTCCCAATTCTATATCATTAACTATTAAATCCAACATCAAAGAAAAAAGATACTGTTTATCTCTAAATGCTTTATAAACCAAATCTTTTATACTATATTCTAATATATCATTATCTTCTGCTACTGGTTCAAAACAATCTGCAAAATCTTCCTTCAAACAATCCAAACTAAATAAACTGTGGTTTATCTTCCGCTTATATCTATTTGATGCTTGAAACCAGTTAGCTTTACTAGAATGAAAACATGTATTTAACATCTTTTCTATTGCCTTGGGGTCATTGTAAACTGTACTCTTTGGATTTTTCCATTGTTGTGTTTCAAGAGTGTACAACAAAGCATCCGTAAACCAGTCATAAGCTTCTTCTTCCGTAAAAGAATGGTTGTTTAGATACAAGGCTTTTGAAAGAATATTCCAGTATCTAACTGCTATTGCTGCAAGATATGCATCTCTATTAGCAGTATCCGTTGAATAAAGATTTCCTAATTCAATCTGTGACATCTTTTCCCATCCAGGAATTCTATTTGCCACTTCCAAGTATGAATTCTTAAGTTCACTAAGAATATTTAACACCTCCTCACTATCATTGAATACATAACCGCAATCAATAGTATTTCTGCAAATTTGTATACATCTTAATCTTTTTCAATTCTACAATTATTATAGCATAAAAACAATGAAAATCCAACTATGGTTTCTACTTTTAAGATCACCATAATCGGATTTTCATCTTTATCTGCCCTATATATAATATAATAATTAAGTTATATTAATTATTAGATATAATGATATTTATTATAACTTTGTTATACAAAGTTATATATATGTATATATAATATAATATAATTATAATATTATAATATTAAATATATATATATAATTATATTACTATATTTATATATATATTATACGATTAATAAAGATTTCAGTATATCAATTTTATCTCTATCTGTCCTCTTATCAATAACATAATCTGATAGTACTTGTTTTTGATCTAGCAGTTGTTTTATTCGTTGATCAAAAGTATTATTACACCATAGCCTATAGATAAAAACAGGGTTTTTGCTACCAATTCTGTATATTCTGTCCTCATGTTGCTCTTGTAATCCATATACAAACGATGTTTCTAAGAATATAGCATAAGATGCAGCATTCAATGTTACTCCTGTTCCCATCTTTTGTATAGTACACAGCATAACTTTATAGTTATCATCATTCTGAAATTTTTCAATATTATCATTTATTATAGTATCAGGAATGTCACCTGTACAGATAAGTGAACCGTATTTTTCAACACCTTTAGCTACATCATCAAGTGTTTTCTTAAACTGTGAGAATATTACAACTTTATTTCCGGAATTTACAATCTCCTCAACATGCTCAAGACATCTTTCAGCCTTAACCGAAGGTATTTGACTAGATGTTAGGATACTAGGACAAGACGCAGCTTGTCTTAATCTGGTGCACATACTCAATATTCCTGAAGTATCTATTGTTACTTTATCTACATCATCTAGAATACCTTGTAAGATATCATTATAGAACTTCGATTGTTCTGGGCTCATATCAAGGTATTCATCAATAATATTTTTTTCAGGTAAATCAAGTAAATCCTTTTGTCGTCTTATAGAATATTTTGATATCTGTTCTTGAAGATTTTCTACGTGTTTATATCCTATTACTTCATTACCAAAATTACCACCAAATTCCAAATACTGTTGTTTAAAGTTTGTTAGTGTTGAATGCTCTGCATCAATCCACTTTAACGGAACAAAAACATCAAGTGGATTGTTAAGTAAAAGTGTTCCTGTCATTGCTATTCTGTGTTTTGCATCTTTAAGTTTTAGTAGATTCTTCCCCTGTGAAGATTTACTAGATTTACAAACATGAGCTTCATCTAAAGCAATCATATCAAACTTATTTTCACTTTTTACAATCGCTTCAACAACTTCATCTGAACGGAGACTTTCAATATTGATAATTACAAAAAACTCATTGATTTTTTCTTTTAGAGCCTTAGCTCTTTCCGGAATTGTTCCATAAGTTACTTTTCCTGTTTTACTTATCTTCTTACCGGGTATAGTAAAACTTAAATCAGAGTGTTTTTCTATTTCTTTCTCCCAGTTTGTTTTAAGTGTGTTAATACCGCATATGATAAGACAGTGTTCTATATTTTCTCTTTTCTTTAGTTCTTGTGCAAGATAAATAAGTTGTAAAGTTTTTCCTAAACCTGGAACATCTAACAAAAGAAAACAATCATGATTTAATCCATACTGTATTCCTTCAAGTTGATGTTTGAATGGTTTTGTTTTATATTCACCTAATTTATATTCTATAGGTTCAAAGTGTTCATCAGGTAGTAAATCTAATTCAATACTATCATAACAATGAGCAATGTTTATGAATTTTGCTAAACGAGTACAAGGAATCTCCCACAACTTTGTTTTCTTATCAAAGTTTGTAGGAGTACATTGTTTTATAATATCAAGAAGTTCTTTTACTGGATTTATCTTAACATAAAGTGAAGTTATGCCAGGTATTTTTGTGGGAATTCCTTCTTTGATTATAATCATTCAATCACCGTTACAGCATCATTTAAGAAATCATACTTTGATTCTATGCTTGTTTCAAATTCTAGTTTTACTTTAACCTTAATTGGTGCGTCACAACTATCACAAAAATAATATTCTTCCATTTTTGATAAGTCACCAATAATATCAATTATTTTTCCGTTCTTGTCTCTTAGTATACTATCTAAGTGTTGAAAAACAGTTGCTGGCATTACTATTTCTTGAAAGTGATACTGTCTACCACAACGAGGGCATTCAATTATAAAATCTTCCATTCTATCAACCTATTATTTAACAAACTTATTTACATCTATATGCATCTCTTAGCAGCTTATAGCTGCTACCGTTTTATCAATAGGGTAGGTATAATTTTATATACCGTTTGAATATATAAGCAGCTTTAATGCTGCTTAGTGCTTTGCGTCTATCCAATCTATCGAGAACCTTTTTGTAGCATCGAACATATTATAACTTTTAGGACATAGTTGCCATTTTTCTCCTGAGCCACTGCTGGACGAATCTGAAACTTTTTCTAAAAGCTGAAAAGATTTATACTCATCTCCGAATTCTGTCCAACTAAATTCTAACCCGGTATAGCTTCCATTTTCATCTTGACCAGAAATCTCCAATGGGTACACTGGACCGCTATCATCCGATATCAGCTTTATTCCCACATATACACTATTAGTACTATCCCCTTCGATAGCAGTTATTTCCGCTTTATCTGAAAGCTCAAAATAATACCCATATATGTTAAAACAAAGTTTATCTTTTACAAATCCAGTAGAGGGATCAACATTCCCTGAAATAATAAATCCCTCAACGTCTACAAGCTGCCTTATGAGATTAGTTACATTCTGTTCATAAAATAATCTACTTGTTATATCATTGCTACTATTTGAACGAGGTGCCGCAAGGGGGAATGCTTTAACTTGTTCTGATGGTAAATACATTATATCACCTGACTATTTACTATTAACATAAACCAGTCAACAATTACTTCTTTTCCACTCTTAATTTCATCGTAAGCAGTTGACAAGGTCTTATATGAATCTTCTTCAATATACGCTAATTCCTCATTTACAGCATTAAACAAAGATAATCTTATACTATTTGAAGAAGATTTTGAAAAGTTATCTTCTTTTGTTTTTATCATTGCTGAAATAAATCTTACAAAACCCAGAGATACATCGTTTAAGGTTATATCCTTTGCTTCTTCTGTAGAGGCTTTTGAAACAACGATACTCTTTATTTCTTCCGGTAGGTCATTAACAGGCCCATAAATAGAACCAGTAATAGGAACAACCCTGTTAAAACAAGGATAATTTCCTATAAACAGATTTAGTTTACAAGGCTTATATCTATCATCAACTGTTCTACCAGGAATCAAAGAATCGCATATTATCCTTCCGAGTCTTTCCGTACCAGTATTATAAATAATTGATGTAGCACCTGTATCTTTTGTAGTTAATCTTACAATTCCTTTATACAACAAGTTACTCATTTCTTAGCCCTCCTTACTACCATTCTTAATAAGAAGGTACCAATCAATCTTTACTGATTGATTTTTTAATGCAGAGTACATTTCAGAAATTGTTCCAGCACTATCATCTTCTATATAAGCAAGAGGTGTTCCGTGTTTATCCTGAATAACTAATTGCAATCTTTCGGGATTTTCAAGTATCAAAGTATTTTCTGGAGAAATTTCAGAAGTAAATCTTGTAAATGCAATTACATTGTTTGATTCATTTCTAAGCTTTTGAGGTAAATCTTCATATACGCCAGATATGAAACCAGTTATTTGTGTGCTACTTGTAATAAGAGAAGTTCCTATACCTTTATCACCTTTTGCGATAATGTTTATCTTATATGGTTTTACATCGTCTTTTACATTACCTACATTTCCTCTTATCAAGGACTTGCATATAACTGTACCTAGAGCCGGAGTTCCATTATTATGTACCCAAGTTATTTTTGATCTATTCTTTTTATCTTTTATCTCTATGCTTACTATTCCGTCATATGAAAGGTGATTTATTCCTAGTTGTCTAATCCCCATAAATCTTCCCTTCCTAACTTCTTATAACTTCCATAAGGTTTTGATTTAGACAAGTCTGGTAAATCTTTTTGATTTACAACTATAGAGGTATTTACATCGTCTATAACATCTGGAGTTGTATCAGAATCGTGAAGACGTACGCCACCAGATAAAATCTTATCGGCTGACACAAGTCTTACAACATCCTGATATTCTATCTTTGATGACAGGTTATCTGGAGATTGAAATACGAATTTTATATAGTAGCCAGCTGGTAAAACATATCTTAGTATATCTTGTAGCAAGCTATAGTCTTCTATCTTTTTTGTTGTTGATATCTTAACATAATGGTCTTCATTATCTTTATCGATTTCATTTACGACAGAAACTTCCATGTCAGCATCTATTTTTTCTGCTTTTAAGAATACTTCACATGCTTGCTGTATTCCTATTTTTGACCCTTTATTTCTGACTATGGTTGAAAATGCTTTTAAGATTAGTCTTAATTTTTCTGTTGGTATTTTTAGGTCTGTAAAATATCCTAGTTTTGTTTGTAGATATGGAATAAGTCTTTCACTGATTTGATTAGTATCAACAACATCACGTATCGAGTCTATATCAAACTTTATCCCACTATTTATACAATCAAACAACACTGAAAACAACTGATAATCCCTTGATTTTCTTGGGTACACATCAGGTGAATGCTCTTGTAATCTCCAAACTGCCATGTAATATCACCCTATCTATTGTTAATCATAACAATATTAGAATCATCATCGTTGTAACCAGCCATTCTCATTTGTGCTTGGCCAATTGTATACTGGTTAAATACATGATTTTCATTAAAGAAATACTTTCCTTTTAGCGGGTCTTCAATTAAAACTTCATCTGGTACTTTGTAATTGTACTTGAATCCGTGAACTTTTCCTTTACCATGAGGATCGTCTATTAAATCTAGACTTGACACTTCTTCTAATATATCTTGAGATGATATTCCGTACACTTTATTTCCGTCTATGTCGTTGTAGAAATCATTATCTGTACATTTTAATAATTCTTCGAATACAAGTGAAGCATTCTGATCTATGTTAGTTCCGCTCTCTCCTGTTGGACTAAAGGTGATTGTAAAAGAATTTAATCTTTTCTCTTCGTCACCTTCCACATCATCAGACAAGTCTTGCTGATCAATTGAGAAGAACCATGACCCACTTGAAAAAGATTCTAATTCAGGCTCAGTAATACACTCTATATTAAAGTTCTCTCCGTTCTTTTTCTTTCCTTTTATTGAAAAGCTAACGTCTTCCGAATTATTTACAATACCCATGATATACTTATAGCCAAGTTCTAATTGAATATTATCTATAGTATGCTCCTGACCGTCTATAGATAAGAGTATATTATCCCCTATCTTATCAAAGCCTTTTCCACTAAATGCAGGGTTTAATTCATAAACCATAATATCAACATTCTTAACTTCGCCATACTCATTTAGGTAAGAAATATCTATATTATTTCCGCCTACTTCTGTAATAGGAACGCTGGACAATAGGTATTGAATTGCACTTAAAAATTTATCTATATTACCGTCTGTATCATTATTACCGTCTTTGTTTTGTGGGTACTTTACTCCGTTTATGGTAAACTGCTGAATGGATTGTCTATTATTAGCTATTTCTTCATCAGTTGTACCTTCAGGATTGTTATTGATAGCTTGTGAGTCTGTACTTGAAGAATCAACGTTTAACAAGGCGGTTCCTCTCCAGCACTCATCTTCATTCTCGCTTACTGCAATCTTAGGTAGATCTTCATAGGCTGTTGAGGTAGAAGACTTGTATCTAACTGAAAATCCTACAACCGGAGTCCATTTGCCAGTTTCAAACTTCGGCATTTCTTTACCTACTTCGTACTTATTGCTAACTTCTATCTGAATTGAATCTCCGCCTGTAAAGTTAAATACTTGCTGTTCTCTTAGAACTAAACTATATCCTGACGGATAATTTTTCGTACCTGAATCCGGGAATAATGCTATATTATAGAATGAGTTTGTCCCATTCATTGCTATATCATTGTAAGATACAGTTTTTACAAGTAAATCTTTAGTGTCATCAAACTTATTTTTATCTTGTGACTCATCCTTTGGGATAAGTCTTATCATAGAACCGTAACTTAACATTTCATAAGAAACTGTTGATTTATTTATACAGATAAAGTATTCATCTGGGCCTAAGATGTATTGATAACAATACTTTACGTTTCCGTCAGTACCTGTATATTGCTCCAAGGTAAAGGTTAATCTATAATACTCTTCTCCCTCAACAGTAGAGATATTGTTTGTTATAAAGTAAATACCTCTTGTGTCAGGTTCATACCTTACTTGATTCAATCCTTGGATATCTATTGTTTTTGTGCCAGAAAGTACATTCGTAACGGGCAGATTTTGAATTGCAATAAATACTCCGCTATTGCCCATCATAACTTTACCCGTATAATCACCTTCGCCGCTTGGCCAAAAATCCTTGTTTATATAAGATTTATCAAAGGGGTGTGCATCAAGTGTAAAGTTGGGTTTAATAATAATATTATCTGAAAGATTAGAGCCTCCACAATAAACATGATATAAATAAGGAGCACTGCTATCGTCGCTGCTCTCACGCCAGAAAAATGCAATTTTATCATCTTTCTGTAATCTATAAGATTCTCCAGCTCTTACTCTATAGACACTATCTATATAGTAAAAAGACACTCTATCTTCTTCAAATGCAACAGAGAAGCTCATCTTTTTGGATTCGTCTCTCCATATAGCGCCTTCTGTTTCAAATATATTCGTTCCTTCTTCCATGGAATCATAGATTGGAATAAAGTTATATCTATCATGAGGGTTAAAATAATATAGAGTTATAAACCCTTTATCTTCGGTGTCTGCTGCAGATTTGGCTATAGGCTTTCCGTCCCATGTAAAATAACCTGGATAATCTTGATTATTTGGGTCAGGATTAAACTTAGATGAGCTTGCTTCAAATACATCTGTTTCAGAAGAGGATGGTTTATTCATTATAAACTCATAATAACATCCACCGGAATAACTATCACTGCTTATAAAAGAAGGCCCGAGAAACTGTATAGATTCGTTATCTTTTAGTTTGTAGGTTGCTATGTTTTCTTTATTGCTCTCTTCATATTCTTTAGCTTTAGGGGGCTCTTCATACCCGAATGGAGAAATGTTAAGGTATGTCGTTAATCTATTTACGTCTTTTGAATCCGTCGATACCTCTTCTTGGTCAACAGTATACTTAAACGTAGTTTCTTGTTTATATAAAGGTGTTACTCCTGCTAAGATGTTCTTCGCTATAATCTGTTTTCTAAAGGGATTCATCCTGTCGGAGTATTGCTCCAACTCAACTGTATTTGAGTCACCTTTCTTATACTTATAAACTATCTTTGTTTCGTCTTCAACAAATAAGAATCTTTGCGGATTTCTTAGATTCTTTGCTTTTTCTTTCAATTCCTCCATAGTTCCTGTTAAGATATATGGATCATTGAAGGTGCTTACTGGTATACTCTTAAACTGCTGTGTGGTTTCGTCCAGATACGTTGCATACGTTGTGTAAACAAAATCATCTAATACTATTAGTTTTATTCTCTCGTCTGAATTTAGAATGGTATCGTAGATTAGGTAATAATCTGGTTCTTTTCCAAATTCCATTTGTCTTGAGTTGATAACATCAAACAAATTAGACACTATATTACGCTTTAATTCATCCACTTGTGTTGGACTTAGATAATACTGTGGAACAACTTTTATCTGCAGTTGATAAAGATTTCTAAACATGCACATAGTTTCGGGCTTTAGGGTTCCAAAATCGTGTAATATACACTTTTGATTTTCCACGCTTGAAATTACATCAAACTTGGCTTGAGAAGAATCCAGTTCCATTTCAAAAGTGCTCTCATATGATTCAATATTATCTACTATTCCAGGATTATGGAGTAAATACAGCTTCAAATCGTAAGCCGTCATTTCTCCTTCTTCTGTTTTTATAATACTTGTAGAGTAATCAGAACGGTCTGTAATTATCTTGTAGGCTGACTGAATATCGGTTAATCTATCAGAAACAATGTCGTTTGAAACAATTCCAGTATTATATATCGCATTTATGTAGTCCCGTAAAGTTACAAGAGTATCGTAAGTACCAGCAGTTCGTTTCCACCCCTTAAAAGCGTCTCTAATACTCTGTGGGTCTGCACCATCTACACTTGCTGCTGGATTATATATTTCAAAAGAATCCCCGCTTAACAATACGGAGTCATTGTCTTCACTATTTTGAATTGGAACAGAAACTTCCTCGTAGAATTTTGTTATCTGCTGTGCAGACACATTTCCGTTTGAACCGTCGCAAGATAAATACTTAATGTTTAGTCCGCTTCCAATTAGAGTTTCAATATCCTCTGGGAATTCAATGTAAACATTACCTGAACGAACATCGACGCCAAATTCATAGAAAGTATTTCCTTCGTGCTCTACTTGTAAATTATTTACTTGTGTCCAATAGGTTCCCTGCCCCACATTAGTTATAAATACTTCATTTTCAGCTACAGTTTGTTCACCAAAGTAAATTCTATTATTAGAATCTAAGTTTGTTAAGTGAATCTCATTATCACCATTTATTATTAAATCTGTAATAACGCCCTGTGCTGCAGGTATTCTATTTGTTAAAGTTTCATAATTAAAAACTGCACTTGTAAGAAGAGTATAGATTACAGAAGTATCTTCATTACAAAGCATTGTAAACTTTGGTATCTCAACTATTTCTCCAGGAAGCAAATCTCTTCCTTTCCAGCTGCAAACTATCTCTGTAGTTGCAGACTGATACCAAGGCATATGATATGCAAGCTGATTATACATAGACCTTGCAGAAACATCTTGTGTTAGAGTTTCTGGAAAGGCTTCAAGAATATTCTTATCAATATTGTAATTGTTCTTATCCCCTATTATAGCGTCTAGTTTTAGCAATACCATAGCTGGGTCAGACTCATTTGTAATACTTGGATCCCATTTCTCTGTCAACTTTTTTGTTAGATCAATAAGTTCATCAATAAGAGAACGAAAGTCTTTATTTGTATATGATATTGCTGATAAGGGATTATTATTTACTGCCATAATCAGCCTCCGTTAGTTATCTTCATTAAGTTTTATTGAAAAACTTAATTCTAAGCTATCTATTTTACTTATGCAATCTATTGTTGCATAGAGGTCTCTTCCTCTTTGTTCTATCTTTATTTTCTTTCTTTCTGTTACAATTTGTGGCACAAATTGCTGTAGTGATACTAAAATATCATCTATTATCAAGTCTCGTAAGATTATATCATTTTGTTCGTATATGTATCTTTTCAAGTTTGTCCCAAAATATGGATCCCCAAATAAAGAGGTCTTCCATGATGCAAGTAATAATCTTATATTTGAAATCGTAGCTTCTCTATCTTCAATTATATTTGCTTTTGCACTACTTAGCATATCGGGAAAATTAAATGATTTCATTATTCAACCCTCTTTACTCTAAAATTATATACAAGTTACCACTACATAACTATCCTATTTTCTTCAAGATCTATTATTCTATCAGTTAAACTATCTATTTTATCAGCAAGATTTCTCAAGGTTTTTCTTATATCATCTAGAGCATACTGTACGTTTTCTGAACTTCCCTCAAGATTCTTAATGCTTCTTGCTGTAACATTTCCTATTTTCGTATCTTCCGGTAATTCTGAATTTACTCTAACTATTAAACTCCCAAGAGACAGGTCTGAAATGGCCTGTGATGCTCTATCTGTAAATAATACTCCGACTATTATAGGAGTCCCGTGTTCATTGTTTTCAAAATCAACTAATACAATATCCCCAGGTTGTAAATTAGGTGTATATCCAGGCTGTGTACATATTGTAGCAAAAGGAATTTCAGAAGTAGGCGTAGCACCAACTGCACCACTTACTTTATGTAATTCTGGTATTCTTACTTGTACTCGTGTTCCTCTAACGCTTTCCACTATAGCTTTTTGCATTATTTGTCTCCTTTTACTCTTAAAAGAGTTAAGGTTGTCGTATATCCAGCAGTACTAATATTATCTACTTGTTTTGTAATTATATATGTTCCACTTGAAATGTGTTTTATCCCACCTGCAAACCAAACATTTAACTTTACATAACTCATTAACATAGACGGTCTTGTTAATCCCTTTATTGTTACCGTAGCTTCTATTGGGAACTCCGTCATCTTTGTCCACCAAGAGCTTTTTGTTGGATCAGTTTGGTTCGTCTTTGATGATTTAGCAATAGAGGGTGCATAAGAAGTTGTTATTCTTCCAGAATCATCTATTCCGTAAGTATATTCTTCTTGCTTTATTGACTCAGAAAACTTATATAGTATTGCCCAGGATTGGTCATTATTTATTGAAAACTGAGTTACAAAGTTATCTCCTGGGTAGTTAATATCAAGGGCATAAGTATCCGTTGCTTTGTATGTTGGAGTATCTTTACTTACTTCATCTACTCTAAAATAAGTCCCACCTAAATCATTTGTATAATCATCGTGAATAGTTAGGAAATATTTTGCAGTATTTATAATTCCGCTCGTAAGAATTTTCTTTGCTGGAATCATACTGTCTACAAGATAGTTCATATAGTTAAGAACTGTGCAGTTTGTTTTGGCTATCAATTTTACAACTGCATCTGTGGATGATATTAGACCGGATGAAAGCACTTTGTTTAAGTTTTTCATCCCTGTAAACACTTTGTTTACGCCATACATGGAAGAGGTTACCAACTGCTTTAATACATCGCTTGGTTTCGCTTCTCTTGATGGGAAATTATATCCAACACTATTTAATCCTATAGCGTCTGAAGTGCAGTTTAATGTATATGTTATTCTGGAGCTATTCATATCAAGGTTGGAAGTTAGTCCAGTTATAATACACTTTTCTTCTTTATAGATATATTCTGGTGCATTCCAGTCACCATATTTTAGTATGATTTCACGAGTATTAGCTGCTTTACTAAATATCTTATCAAGTAAGTTGGGGTCTTCTCCTGCTCTAACTTGATAAATAAAAGTTAAAGTATAGGTATTTACCGTACCATTTACCTTTACTATAGACATACTATTCATAAAATTTGGATAGATAGCTTTGGTCTTTTGACCACCGCTATATGAACCAAAAGTTATTCCATCTATTTCTGCTATAATAAAGGGGGACTGAATCAAAGTAGGTAAACTTGTTAAACTTTTTGCCATAATTAGATTTCGTATTCAATGTTATTAAACGTTGGTATTCGTAACATTGTTCCTTCCTTTAATTCTTCATACGGATCCAGAATATTATTGTAATCAGCTATTACCCAGAAATATAAAGGACTATTGAAATAATACAAAGACAAACTATCCAACGTGTCCCCTTGTTGAACTTTACACATTACATAAGTAGTATCGTCCTTCTTTAAGTTAGAAGTAAGCCCGTAAACATACTTATTATCAACTCTATTATAGTATATAGGAAATACAGAGTATCTGGACACCCTGTCATAATCTTTATAACCTTTATCTAATAGAATAGGAAGTACCATTGTACATATTACCTCCTCCGCCTCTTGCGGTATTCCAAACATTTCTCTCTAGTGAGCTATCGAACCCTCTCCAGCTACCATTTATCATAACTTGATTAGCGTCATAGGGATCGACCTCGTTTATAGTAAATCCTACACCAACAATAGCATACTTATTATTTTCTAGTACTGGAAGCCCATAAGTTACAGATACGGAGCCGTTTACTATTCCTTTTATGAATATCTCATCACCAAATCTCAATGCAACCATAGGAGGGTCAACTAATTTTTGAGAGCCTCCATAAACAGGATATGCAGCAGCTTGCAACTGCTTTATAAGAACATCAACATAATCATCCGTAGGAGTTACTGGTGCGTTGCTAACATTTTGATTCATTTGCACGAATAAATCTCTGTGAAGTTGTAAACCTACCTGCAACGACCGAGGACCCGAATTAGCATATGAATAAATAGGTGCTGAACGAGACATCGGAGTACTTGCCTCAAATGATACTCCCATAATATCATTTACCGTCTCGTTAAATGTTGGGATAATAACAAAAGTTTTAGTGTGGTATAGATATATATAATTCTCAATGAGCCTAAATTCATGATATCTATCAGTTTGTGTTGGTACCAAACTTGGCATAATCTATCCACCCCTTTATTGCCGCATTTTCAATATCTTTATCAACAAATCCTGTTATATCCAGTTTACTTATAAAATCTTTATTCTTTATATTTAGATAATTTCTAAACAGAACATATCTTAAATCCAAATCCCATATTCCTTTTTGAAAATCTTCTACTGTATTTGGATCATACTTAATAGCATTTTCTATTCTTTCTACATTATCGTCTATATACTCTCTCGTGTCTATTGTATACCTTAGTAAGTATGCTATTAGTTTATCTGCAAACGGATATTGTTTTCCGTCATTTTTTTCAAGTAAACTTAAGTTACTCCTAAATAATTCTGATACTTGATATGTTGGCATACTATTTAAGTTTTCAACATTTACAGTTCTTCTTCCTGTGGAATTTGAATATCTACCTTCTAATATTACAATGGAAGACTGTAAATTACTTGGAATCTGAATAGCAAGATAAAGATTTTTTTCAAAATTCTGCAATTCTTTATATTCATTTGTAATAGAATATTCTATGGGACTTCCAAATGTCATACCATTTATCTGCATAGTAGTTTCTTGCAATCTATCTATAAGCAATCTTCCATTAGAGTCTTTTAATAGAGTTTTGTCATATATTACAGATCGAAGAAGTACAGGAAAAGAACAATCCATTGCTATAGTATATGTTTTATTAAACTTTATCGGAACAAGCATTAGTTTAGTTTTTTCATTTGATGACTGAACTACACCTGTACCTGCTCTATCTACTTTTAATGATAAATTATCAACAAAATTATAATTAAAACAATTATATAGACCCATTAGGTCTAAATCATAGATATCTCTTAAGCACCTTAAGTATTCACCAAGTCTTCTATGTGTTTCAGAGTCATAATAACTATAATTTGAAATAAATCTATTTGTAATATTTAAGTAATCGTGGCCAAAATTATAATAATCCACAAATTCAAAAGTTGCTGCTGGCATTTTATCATATTTAACTATGTCGTCAGTTACGGTTAACCCACCAATTCCTGGAGTTCCGTCTTCACGAACTTCATAGCTTTTCTCGGAGATATTTTTGCCATTATATTTGGAATAACCTTCACCCCAGAAATGCCAGTCTTCTTGTTCTTTCCCGTTTTTCGTTAGATACCCATAATGCTCTAATACTCTATCGTTATCGGTTGTCTGTAAGTATTCATTTACATATAAATGGTCAACAACAGATTGATTATGCTTTATGCCCTTAAATAATCCTGTTTTTGTACACTTTATTATTAAGTACTTATAAACATATGTGCAACCTTCTATAATAAGGTCATCAGTACTTATAGTTGGATAAACTGGTAACGGAGAATATGCAAGTAAGTATTTTATGAACTTTGATATAATAGTATTTGTAAAGTATTGTTGTTTCATAATAAATTCTCCGTTTAATCATTAACTGATACAGGAAGACCTCTACTAACAGATCCACTTAATCCATTTATAACAACATTTAGCGCAGAAGAACCAGGACTTGTTGAAACTGATAAACCAGTAGTACTGAGGGCCTGGTTTAAGAAATCAGCAAGTGTCTTTTGATCACTCTGTCTAGGATTCCCATCATCCGTTACCATACCGAGTGCTTTTTCTATCGCTGATTTAAGCGTATCTTCTGATATAGACACTTTTATATCACTGCTATTAGATATCTTAATACCAGAAGTGGGAAAGATAGCTCCTGCATTAGTTATATTAACCGGAATGGGGTTATTGGAATTATTCTGCACTATTGTACTAATGGTGTGGTCACTTGAAATCATAACTCTAACTCTATTTGAATCCGTGACGTTAGTAATAGCTTTATACATCTCATCATCAAACACTCTTAATGAGTTTTTACCGTTATCGTATACTGCATCAAATAGTACATCTTTTACCCAGAACCAATCGCTGCCATTTCCTTTGATAGAAGATGACGCAACTGTAGCTTCATTTGCTATCTTTGCATTATCCTGCTCTTCTTCAAAGCCTTTGTTCGTTGTCTTTTTAGTTTCATTAGCGTCTTCTGTTGCTTGAGCTAATGATTGGGATGTTGTATCTTGCTGATTATAGTTAGTTCTATAAGAAACTTCACTTCCAGATAAGCCACCGATAATACTTGATAATAAGTTTCCAACGCCACCTCTTTGTGTGGTTTCTGTGCCTCCCCACGCATCAAGATTTAATCCAAAACCAGCACCTATACTTTGAAGACCGTTTAATACTGTTCCTGCTAGCCCCATAATGGTTGCTATATTAGACGCGGTTTTAACTAATCCTAATACGGTGGTATTTAGATCAAGTCCGAAACCAGCCGCATTGATAAATGGAATATTTATATCAGTACCTAATGTTTCTGCAAAGTTAAGCATCTTTGTCATAGCATAAGTTACAGGATTATTTGCCATATCACTGGCTAATCCGTACATAGCATTATTATAGATGTTACCTAAGAATTCTGGCATAGACATTCTCATTGGAAGTTGTATGAACTGATTCCTCAACTCAGAATTCATTGAGGTGTAAGACAGGTTATTACCTGCGAGAGTTGAAATTTCACTTTCTGTTATATTAGAAATAGCTTTCAAATCGGATAGTGATAGATTAAAGATACTACCATAAGCACCTTTTACAACTTGATTATCCGCATTTTCTGCAATTTCTTTTAAGTATTCTACCATAGCTTCTAACAATCTATTTGTATTAGAAGCATTTAACCCACCAGTTAGAAGATCTGCGTAACTTAAGTTAGCTCTATTAGCTGACATAGCAAACAAAGTTTGTAAAGATGAGTTACTGGATAAACTTGTTACATCACCAGTTGCTAAATAGTTTAGTCCTTGAGCAATATTTGTAATTGCGGTTTTACTCATACCGAGAGAACTTAGAGAACCCAGCCATTTCTGAATAGTATATTCAAATTCAGCTGCCGCATTCCTTCCTAATTGAGATTCTGCATCTAGTATAGCAGCTGCTACTTGGTCTGCTAATCCACCGCCGCCCGAACTACCTAAATAAGAAGTGTCCTCAAACATACTATTAAATAGTTTAGTAAGAGTTGCTTCCATACCCAATCTTGCAGCAGTAGAATCTGCCTGTTGCAACCTTATCAATCTTGTTAAGTTGCTATCAAAAGCATCAAAGGTGTTTGCAATCTTATCCGAAATTTCTGACAAGAAAGCTCTTTGTTCAAGATTGTACGCTATACCTTGATCAGATGCTTCTCTTATTTGTTCAAGAACTTTTTGCGTCTGTACATACGGACTAATAGATAAGTTTGAAGTCACAAGATCTGTAATTGTCTTAAAATTATCCTCTGTACCTTGTAACCTGGCATTCATATGTGATGCTGATTCCGTTAGAAATCTTTCAGCTTCTCCAAATGCAGCTTTATAGTCAGCACCTATTTTATCCACAACAGCCTCTGCTGCAGCTGCACCAAACGCTAGAGCCTCATCTTTCTGAACTTGCTTACGAAATTCAGAAAGCTCTTCTTCCTTTTCCTTTGCTTTTTCAGGGTCAAGCTCTAGTAACTCTTCGTATTCCTCTTCTTTTCTAGCAAGTTCTTCCTTACTATTCTTAGCTTGATCTGTTAGATTCTTTGCAATATCTTTAATACTAAAACTACCGACACCCGCAAGTACCTTACCTATACCACCCTTAAAGTTGCCTTCTACAATATCGTTTATCCCATCGCCCATTAACTTAAAGGATTTTACCGCTTCTGCATTACTTAGTTTTCTTTGAGTTTCTTCTATTTTTGAAGATGCTTCAGAAAATCTTTCAACTTCTTTAATTCTATCTTTTTGCAGTTCCTTATATTCGGTAGATTCTTTTCTCATGGAAGCAGTTTTTATTCTAAACTCTTCCTCTGCAGCTTCCGATGCCTTTTTTATATTTTCAGCTGCATTCTTTGCTACTTCAGCTCTCTGTGCCGCATTACCTTTTTTCATAAGATTTTCGCTATACAGATTTATAGCATCCATAGCTTTATTAGCTATATCTTCTTTTTTACGGTTGTATTCTTCTGTCTTTCTTAATAGCTCTTCTTCTGTCAATCTACCGCTTTTAATTTCATTTTCCAGTTGCCTTAAGTTTGAATCTTTTGCCAGTTTTTCTACTGCTGCATAGAATTCCTTTTCAAGGCCCAAAGCTATGTCCAATGCTTTGGCTTTTTTCATCGCTTCTTTCTTGTAATCAATATCAAAATCAACTACATCCTTTGAACTGCCTCTTCCTCGTATAGCCCCATTCGCTGCGTTCTCTTGTGGCATAGCTTTCACCTCTCTCTATTTTGATTTAGCTTTTTGCTTCGCTTGTTCTATCATTTCTTCTTGTCGTTTACTATCTTCTAGTATAAAATCAAGAATATAGCTTCTTTCCGTAGGAGTCATTTCTCCTACTTCATTGTAAGAAGTGTGTAATCTCTTTGATATTTCGTACCTTTCCCTAACTATTTCCTTGAATCTTACAGGTGCATATGGCCTGCCATCATCAGTCAATAGAGGGTCCAAAAAACTCGCTTGAAATACGAAAGGAGCTGGTGTAATCTAACCCACAAGCGGAGCAAGTTTTCTCTATCTGAGTATTTACTCCAAAACTTTCTACTAACTTATCAGCTTTCTTAACGATATAGTTAGTGTCCATCATTGGAAGATTTCTTACAAAATCCTCTTTGTCAATAGGGTTAATTTCTTTTCCATCAACTGTTTCTATCATTGAACATATGTTAAACAAAAATGCAGAGTCCAAAGCGTGGCCTTTTGATTTCTTCTGTAATTCCTTATTCTGGATAGTTACATCATCAATCATCCGTGGAGTCTGCATTCTAATCTTGATATT